>DATFTC010000272.1:0-17368 GCA_035262305.1 Myxococcaceae bacterium
TTATTCCCGGTGGAAGCGGGGAGATCCTCGGCCTGCGCGCCTAGCGAATCCAGGCACGCTGCGGTGCCGAACTGCGCGGGTGCTTCGTCGGTCGTTCGCTCGAGCTGTTCGCCGAAGAATTAATAGTACCAAAACCACTGCGCCGACCACCGACGGCGCGCTCCCAGTTCCGCAAGCGCAACCCGTTTGGGGCACGGTGCTTGCGCTCCCGCCGTCTACTCCGCGGTCGCTGCCGCCATCCGCTCCAGCGTCAGTACCTCCATCCGCTCCGCCCTCGCTCCCTCCGTCCGCTCCGCCGCCGTCCCCTCCATCGACTCCGCCATCGGTGGGAGGAGACGGCACCGCGAATGCATAGAGTCGATCCGTGGCACCAATATAGATTCGACCTTTGGCCGCGATCGGAGCCGTGTATCGTTGAACCGCGCCAGTGGGATCGGTTACCGCGATTAATTCTCCTGTGTCGCCGTTAAAGCCATACAGTTGACCCTCCACTGCTGCTCCCACTACCCAAACGATTGAGTCGGAGGTTCCATCGCTGGTGGTCACGATTGTCGAGCCAAGGCCAGGCGCGTTGGCGCACCATGCAGTCGAAATGGTGAGCGGCGACGTCGGATCGACTGCAATGCTTGAAACATTCTCCCCGCCAGGGCAGCCAATCACGTACCCGTATCCGGAGAAAACGACGTAAGTTCCTTTCGCGGTTGTGTATGCAGATGGAGAGGTAATGATAACAAAGTTTGTAAGGCGCTCCGCCAGAATGGCACCATCAATGCCTCCGAGATTCGATCGATCCACAAGGTACATTTTCGTGTCCTTGCCCAACGCGGCAGCGAGCTGGCTGGAGTTCGCGTCCGGAACGTCAAAGAGGATTACGCCACTTCCGCCCAGATCTTGATCGTATTGGTCGAGCTTGGGCCAGTCGGATGGTGCGAAGTAATCCGCCGCCTGGCCGCTGAACGTAGGGCCGCCGCCAAGACGAATGATCGCCTCATTTCCACCCCACTCCGTCGCTTTGATTCCGTTTCCTGTTGCGACGAAAAGCGACTTGCCATCAGAGGCCACGCCGCTCAGCCCCCATATTCCGGAGCCGAGCGCATCGGGGCTCCACGCGCCGACCGAAGCGGGATCAGACGTGGAGATACCGACCAACCAGCCGCGATAATCCCCGCAGTCGGTATAGCCGCCGTACGGCACGTAGACACGGCCACCGAGCAGCGTCAGCGCGCCTCGCTGGTGTTGCACGATGTCGCGAAAGCCCGGCACAGACTCGCCGACGTCCACCGGCCAACCGGGCAGCGTGCTCCCGTCATCAACGGAGAGTGCATATATGAGGTGACGGCTGTACCGTTTCGCATCAGGTGTCACCAGGTCGAAGTAGATCGCGCGGGCGACCTCGTCGATCACGGGCGTACCGGTAATTCCAATTGGATCGAAGCTTCCGCACCCACCGAGAACATCGATAAGCACTTGCCGGGGTAGGGGCGGATCTAATACTCGCTTCCAGATCAGCATTCCTGTGGGCGCTTCGATCGCGAAGACTTGATTTTGCTCGGTGGCGACAAGCACCATGTCGGGAGCGCTTCCCTCACCGTCCAAGAATAAAGGCTGAGCGTTGACAACGCCTTCGATTGCTGCGCTGAACTCGAGATCAATTTTTCCTGCAGCGCTTCGAGTAAACGACGGATGAATGTAAACTCCGTTGCGCGAAGGACCGTTGTGGTGCTCAAGGACGGAGAAACCGCTCCCAGTCTGAGTGCGCTTCACATTCAAGGTCTCGCTTGGAAACTTTCTTGCTTCACAAGCGGTCAGAATTAACGTGGCGAGACAGCTGAGATGAGTGAATCGACCCCGATGTCTTGTGCTCACGACCCGCCCTCTTTGGCCAGCGAACCACCGTGTTCACGTGCACTTCAATGACTGATGCCTCCCTTTGCTGCGTACGCTGCCGCGTTTCTTTCGTCACAATTCCTTGGTCATGCGAATGATTGTGCTGATACCGGTCCAAACCGGATTCTCGAGGGGCTCGGAGGTCCGGACGACGATGCTGCGCGTCGGATCGATGGCATTGAGGGCTGCCAGAAGCCGGGTGTCGCGCGAGCTCAGGCGGAACTCTCCCACGCGAAGGTCCACCAAGTGGCGCTCGGGCCCAAGCGCGAGCGCGAACCGGCCAAAGCCATAGGCCTGGAAAGAAGCCTGCGCCAATGGCCAGTCGATTAGCTGCACACCAATCGGCTCGGCGAGATCGAGGGAACCATCGAGCCGATACTCGCAACTCCGAGCTTGCTCTGTAAATCGGAAGCGGGCGTAGTGGCGTCGGGCTCCTTCGTTCTCCATCGCAACGTCTAGAGAAAGATGGTGGGCCAACTGTCGATGTGCGAGGTCGTTCCAATGGGCCATCATTCTGCTTCCCAGGCCGCGGCCTTGGAATTCGGGCAGGACCGCGTAGTTGTTGAGGTGATGGTACTCCCCAATCAGGCGAGTGTGGGCTGCCGCGACGAGGCCTCGCTCAAGTTCTATCCCCCAAAGTTGCTCGTGGGCAGAAAGTCTCGGATGCTCCAGAAGCCGGGCGAGGTAGGCTTCGGCCCCAGGGGCCGCATAGATGCTCCGGCTCAGAAAGCCAGGCGGAATCGCCCTGGAGAAAATATCGAGCAACTCGCGCAACTGCGCGCGATTGAGCGAACGGATCTGCAAAGGTCCTCCTGGTCCTGCGTTCACCAATCTTCGGCGCCGATATACCGTGCCCGATGCGTCGACAACAGGCTGTTGCCTGTCCAAGCCCGAATGATCGTTCAAACAAAAACAAAGCTTAAAAACATAAAACAAACTTGTGACTCGATGCTATACAGCTCCGGCGAGGCAAACATCGATCTCGCGGGTAATCATCGCAGCCGCCATTCGGTGGCGCCGCTCGTGGAATCTTGTCCGGCAAGTTGTTGCTTCTCCAGAAGCGCGAGCGGTCGCTTTTTCAGCTGCTGCGACAAACGTTGCACCTTACCTGCCCTCGCGGCGAGCTATCCACTTGCGCTCCGACGCGCGCGAGTGGCTGCGGGGGCTGCTCAGGCGGGGATTGCGGTTGGAGCAGCTTATCCACGTGGACTCGTTCGACGATGAGCGGCTCTGGTCGCTCTCCAGTCGCGTGGCTTGTTCTGTCGGGTGCGCGATTACTGCAGGGACTGGTCGCGGCCGTTTGCGGGTACCTGCTGCTGTTCTCTCTCGCAGCGCTGTTCGTAAAATATCCTCTCGTTCAGGAAGCACGCGGCGAGGATCCGCCCAGCACAAGCGAGATTCGCGGTGCATTCCACATCCATTCGACGCTCTCCGACGGTCAAGGCACGCCGTCCCAGATCGCGCGGGCAGCCAAGCGCGCAGGTTTGCAGTTTGTCGTCATCACCGACCACAATTTGGGGACGCTCTCGCCCCCGACATTCGAGCACGGTGTGCTGGTGATCTCGGGCGTCGAGGTATCGACATGGCCGGGACACCTCATATTGGTCGGGTCGGCGCGCGGCTTGGATCGACCCGAGTGGGAGCTCGATCCCGTTTGGCGGGGGCAGCAGCTCGGTGGACACACGATCGTCGCTCATCCGGTTCAGCAGCTCGTGGCCTGGACTGATGCAGAGAGCGCCGCGCGAGCCGACGGGATGGAGCTCTATTCTGCCAGGACATCGCTGATAGAGGCCCTGCGGAATCCACTCACGCTGCTTCTTCCGGCGGCTGCCGCCTATCTTACAAATCCAATGCACGGGTTGATGATTCTTCACCGAGGGCAGCCGGAGGCGACTGAGAAGCTGCTCCAGATCAGCGCGCGGGAGCCGAAATTGGCGCTGTGTGCACAGGACTCTCACGGCTTCCCTCCGTACGAGATCGAGCTCCGAGCTTTCTCGCTCCACATCCCCCTCACTGGTGAGTTGCAAGGGGGTCTGCCTCCCGACGCCGGCCAAGCCTCGAAGGCGGTCATCGAAGCCATTGCTCGAGGCAGGACATACTGCGCATTCGATGCGCTCGGGGATTCGCGAGGGTTCGCGATTGAAGGGTTGCGGGGAGCCGCTCGGCGAGCGGCGGTGGGAGATGGAGTAACCATTCGCCTTCCTTCGTCGGCGCCGATGGAAGCGCGCGTTCAAGTCTGGGGCGGGGCACGCCTCGAGCCAGATGGACGCAAGGTTGTATTCACCCATCCCGGCCCGGTGCAGATCGAGGTTTGGGCGGCCGCCCCAGGAAGGTTGTTCGGCAGGAGCTGGAAGCCGTGGATCGTCCCGAGCCCGATTCTCGTCTCGCGGCCAATGCCCGAACGCGGCCCGGAGCAAGGAAACCAATCGCCTGCGCACAAGCGCACAGAGCAGCGGCCAGAGGACCAGCCCAGTCGGGGGGGAACCCAGCACCGCGAGGGGGGCCTGCAGCGTTAGGCCGCAGCATCCATGGCCGCGACATCTTTCAAGGCGCGGCGCGCGTCGGCGACTCAGGGAAAGAGATTCGGGAGGGTCAATTGGCTCTCTTCGGCCAGGCGCCGAGAAGAGGTCATCTCGCCGGACTGACCCCAGCGGTTTGCGCTGTTACGGGCTTTCAATGCTTTCAGCTCGTCTGGCAACCAATTGCCAGACTATCAGAGCAAGCGTTGTCCAGAGCATCGGAACATAGAACACGAGGATCAGCCAGGTGACGTTGTGAGCCGTGGCGATCATGCCGGCGCGCATTCCACCGACCATTGAGCCCAGCAGATCGGCAGTCGTCTCAGCTGCGAACAGCCACACCAGAGGCACGGCGAATCGCGACTGGGCTCGAAGCGCGACCAGCGCCCCCAGAGCGAGCAGCATACCGGCGACGTCGCCATAGGCGATCTCGTCGCGCAGCTGGTCGGGCACGACAAGCCCCGCCCTTTGGGAGGAGTAGATCTGCAAAGCGACGTGGCGAGCGGCGTGAATCCAGAGCAGCGGCATCAGCGCGGCGGCGCGCCGTTGTGCGCGAAGCCAAGGGACGACGTACCAGAAAGCAAAGAGCGCGCAGACGACGAACGTGAGCGAGATGCCCAAGAATGCCGCAACGGTCGGGTCCATTGGGGGCGATGACCTTCAAATCGAGAACGGACACTAATCCGCGCCGAGCCAATCCAGGGCTGCCTGGCGATCGACGAACCACTTCGTGGGGAACACCGCGGGTCCTTCTCGCTCCTCCGCGCCGGCCTTCGGAAATCCAGGCGGCATCTGGAAGGCGAATTTGCGAACTCCCGCTCCCCCGTAACGGGGAATGATGTGAGCGTCGCGCCATTGCATCACTCCATCGCCGAAGCGGTGGCGGAAATCCGTAGCATCGATGAACAACCGCCGTGCTCGGGCTTTCTCCGCTTCGCTCACGAAAAGGCACAGCGTTGCCATGAAGCCGCCGTCCGTCATATTTGCCGTGGACGACAGCCACTTCAGCTCGAGCAGCTCGAGGCGCTCGTGCTGGAGAATGATTCCCCACTCGTTGCTTGCAAGCTCTTTCGCCATCGTTCCTCCTAGGCCGGGCTTGGTGACACGGTTCCTCCCCGGGCGGGCGGATACTCTGGAACTAAGTATATAAAGTCAATTAGGCACTTTTTAGGAACTTGGTATATATGGACGCCCAGATGGACGATCAGAACCCAGTCGAGCGCGTGGAAAGAATCATGCACATCATCGCCGGCAAGTGGAGGCCCGGGATCATCTACGCGCTGGTGACGAAGGGACCGCTTCGCTTCGTAGAGCTGCGGCGGCAGATTCCCAGGGTCACTCAGCGGATGCTGACCCAGCAGCTCCGAGACCTGGAGCGCCACGGCTTGATCGAGCGGACGTTTTACAAGGAGATTCCTCCCCGCGTCGAGTACGAGGTGACGCCGCTGGGACGAAGCCTCGATCCGATCTTCAAGAGCATTTGCGATTGGGCGACGCAGAACTTTCCTTCGATCGACCGGGCGCGGGCGCGATACGACAAGAAAAACTCGCCGCGATACCCTGGATAAGCGGCTCAGCTGGCGCAGCGACAATGCGCTCTTCTCTAGCCGTTCAAGCTCAAGCGCCGGAGGCGCAACGCATTGGCGATCACTGAGACGGAGCTCAGGCTCATCGCGCCGCTGGCGAACATCGGGCTCAGCAATATCCCCAGCGCCGGATAGAGCACCCCCGCTGCAAGTGGGACGCCGAGCGTGTTGTAAATGAAAGCAAAGAACAGATTTTGGCGAATGTTTCGCATCGTCGCGCGGCTCAGCTTTCGCGCGCGAACGACGCCGCGGAGATCCCCCTTGAGCAAGGTCATTCCAGCGCTCTCGATCGCGACATCCGTGCCCGTCCCCATCGCAATTCCGACGTCCGCCTGAGCGAGCGCCGGCGCGTCATTCACGCCGTCGCCGGCCATCGCCACCACGCGCTTCTGCGCTTGCAGCCGCTTGACGATTTCACCCTTACGGTCAGGCAGAACGCGCGACTCGACGCGCTCGATCCCCAGCGTTCGAGCGACCGCTTGCGCGGTCTCGGCGCTGTCCCCGGTGACAAGAACGATGCTGATTCCCTCCTTTCGAAGCGCGTCAATTGCCTCGGGTGTCGTGGCCCTGATCGGGTCAGCGACCGCGATCAACCCCTCGACCCTGTTGTCCACCGCGACAAACACGACCGTCTGTCCTTCGTCGCGCAGACTCTGCGCTCGACCAAAAAATGCCTCGCCTGAGACGCCTCGCTCCCTCATCAGGATTTCGTTGCCCACCGCGACCCAGTGCTCTTCGATGAGCCCGACGACGCCCTTCCCGGTAATCGAGCGAAAGTCCCGTGGTTCGGCGAGTGAGAGCCCTCGCCCTTTCGCCTCGCTCAGGATGGCCGTTGCCAGCGGATGCTCGCTCGCATTCTCCAGGCTCGCTGCAAGGCGAAGCACATCGGATTCCAGCTCCGGCGAGGCGATGACGGCTGTGACACGCGGCTTTCCTTCGGTCAGCGTACCGGTCTTGTCCACCACGAGGGTGTCGACTTGTTCCATTCTCTGAAGCGCTTCCGCGTTCTTGATCAGCACGCCTGCCCGCGCCGCGCGGCCGACGCCAACCATCACCGCCATCGGGGTCGCCAGGCCAAGCGCACAGGGACAAGCGATGATCAGCACCGAAACGGCATTGAATATGGCGTAAGCCAACCGCGGCTGCGGTCCAACGATGGCCCAGACGACGGCGGTCAAAGCCGCAATGAGAATCACCGCTGGAACGAAGAGCGCAGCGACCGAGTCGGCAAGACTTTGAATCGGAGCCCGGCTTCGCTGAGCTTCGCTCACCATTCGTACAATCTGAGCCAAAAGCGTGTCCGAGCCGACTCGGTCCGCGCGCATGACGAAGCCGCCGGTGGCGTTGACCGTTCCTGCCGTCACGCCGTCGCCGGTGTTCTTTTCCACCGGAATGGGTTCTCCGGTGATCATCGATTCATCCACGCTGCTGTGGCCCTCGATCAGCTCTCCGTCGACCGGCACCCTCTCGCCGGGTCGCACGCGGATGCGATCTCCAGGCCTGACGTTCTCCAACGGGAGCTCTTCCTCGCCGCCGTTTCGAACGACGCGCGCGGTTTTCGGAGTCAGCCCGAGCAATGCGCGAATTGCGCTTCCCGTCTGCCCTCGCGCCCGAAGCTCGAGAACCTGACCGACCAGCACGAGAACGACGATCACCGCGGCGGGTTCGAAATAGAGAGGTATCGAGCCATCGTGCGAGCGAAGTGAGCTCGGGAACGCCGCAGGAAACAAGACTGCGGCGACGCTGTACAAGTAAGCCACTCCCACTCCCATTCCGATCAGGGTGAACATGTTGAGGTGGCGACGGTGAATTGAAGCCCAGGCCCGCTCAAAGAATGGCAGCCCGGCCCAGAGCACTACCGGAGTCGCGAGAGCAAACTCGATCCACGCCCGAGCGCGCGCGCCAACCGGATGGAAGGCGGGCCCGAACATCTCCGACATCGCGAAGAACAAGATCGGTGCCGTCAAAATCGAGCTCACCCAGAGCCGCTTGCTCATCGCGGCAAGCTCGGGATTCGGCTCCTCGGCGTCCGAGGCCATTGGCGCCAAGGGCTCGAGCGCCATTCCGCATATCGGACACGCGCCCGGGCCAATCTGGCGAACTTCAGGGTGCATCGGGCAGGTGTAAATGCGCGTATCGGCGCCCGGCGCCAGTGGAGCATCAATCGAGGTCGCCAGATATTTCTCCGGGTCGCCTCTAAACTTCTCCTCGCACTTCGGGTGGCAAAAGAAATAGGTCTTGCCGCGATACGCGAAGCGACCGGATGCCCTCTCGGGAGTAACTTTCATCCCGCAGACGGGGTCCAAGAACGGTGCGCTCTGAGGCGAGCGGGGCGGATGTGGCGTCGTGGTTGCCAATGCGAGAAACATAGCGCCCGCGCCCGAGCGATTCCCGACGAATCGCAACTGATCGGGGAGTTTTCGGACAGCTGTTCGAGAGGCGCGGCGTCCGAGTGATTGTGCCAAACTTGCGCCAGTATGGACGCGGCGGCATCAAGTTGATGAAAATGAGTTCTTTGCCGAAAGCAATCGTCTCCTGGAGCTCGGGGAAGGACAGCGCATACGCTCTTCACGAGCTGCGCAAAACGGAGGCGTACGAGCTTGTCGGCGTGCTCACCACCGTGACCTCGTCATTCCATCGAGTCTCGATGCATGGAGTGCGAGAGGAGCTCTTGGATGCGCAAATCGACTCGCTCGGCTTGCCCTGCCATAAGATCTACATCCCCTACCCTTGTCCGAACGAGGTCTACGAGCGCGAGCTCGCGCGCGTGTTGAACGAGGCGAAGCGCGACGGCGTGACTCATGTCGTGTTTGGGGACCTCTTTCTGCAGGACATTCGCTCCTACCGCGAGAAACAACTTCACGAGCTGGGCATGCGAGGCGTGTTTCCGCTCTGGATGCGCGATACCGCCCGCCTCGCGCGCGAGATGCTCGACGCCGGCATCGAAGCGACCCTCGCGTGCGTTGACCTCGCCAAGTTGGACCGGTCCTTCGCCGGCCGGTCATTCAACGCCGCTCTGTTGGATTCATTGCCGGCGGGCGTTGACCCCTGCGGTGAGAACGGAGAGTTCCACACGTTCGTTTCCGCAGGTCCGATGTTTGGCGCACGCATCCCGGTGACCGTCGGCGAGGTCATCCAGCGCGAGGGCTTTGCCTTCGCAGACCTCGTTCGGGACACGTCCCCGCGGGCCGGTAGACCCAACTAGCGCTTCGTTCGTTTGATGTCTCCAGGAGGCGCTCATGCACGTTCCTGCGCGCATCGCGGTTGCGGCGGCCCTAGTATCTATTCTCACCTTTCCAGTCCCGGCTCCGGCGGCGGGCTCGGCCTTCGAGCTCGAAGGCGGGACCAAGGTCCTGCCTCCGATCCAGTTCAAACAGCTGGCCATCTTCCCGGTCGTAACCGACGATGGACCCAAGGACGCGACGCGATATTTGACGCTCGCCGAGGGCCTCAAGCAAAAGAAAGTGGTTGTCTCCGAGCAAAAAGACGGAGCGCAAGTCAATCGGGTCACCATCGAGAACCGGTCCGATCAGCCCCTTCTCCTGCTTGGCGGCGAGCTGATCCTCGGGGGCCAGCAAGATCGCGTGATCAGCAAAAATACCCTCCTCGCACCGCGCCAACAGGCAAGTCTCGAGGTCTATTGCGTTGAGCATGGCCGCTGGCAGGGCCGCAGCGACTTCCAAATGGCCGGCGGAATTGCTGCACACAAGATTCGCGTGCGCGCCGAGCACCGCTCGGATCAAGGTCAAGTTTGGCAGGCGGTGGCGGCGGAGAATGCGGCACTCGGCGCGGCGCCTCCCACCGGGACCTATCGCAACATCGCTACCGGCTCCGAAGGTACAAAGGCCACCCAGGCCTATCGAGACGCCATTGGCGCAGCGATTGCAAAGCTTCCTCAATCGAGACAAATGGTCGGCATCATTGCAGCCATAAATGGGCGAGTCGTTTCGATGGACGTTTTTTCCACACCAGAGCTATTCGCATCCCATCGCGATCGGCTGCTCGATTCAATTTTCGTCAGTGCGGCTACAGCGCCCGTAGCGCAGGGGGCCGAGAAAGCGCCGACGGCGGGCGATATCAAGTCCTTCGTCTTGCAAGCCGACAAGGCCAAGGCCGACGTCATCGCCGACGACGAGCGGTCGCGCACAACTCAGAGGCATGCCAAAGACGTAGTCAGCTCGACAGTCGAGGCAAAGTCTGGTGGCGCCATCGGCGGCGCCGTCTACAAGTCTTACCAGGCAAACGAGTAGCCCGTGATTCGCTTTCTACGTTTACCAAGCTGCCGACGCGTCACAACTGCAGCGGCGCTTTCCTGACCTCCCGCTCGCTGACCTCTCTCATTGTCTGGGCGGCGCGACCCTTGTCGTGCTGGGCCAGGTCGGAAAGGCTGATCACGCCCGCGAGGCGATCGGCATCGTCGATGCAGATGATTCGAGATTTGTGGTTTTGGGCCATCATGTGCTCTGCGACTCGCACGTCGTCGTCCGGGCGGCAAGCCACAACTTCTCGAGTCATGATCTCGGAAACTGGCGTATTGGACGGCCGATTCTCCGCCACTGCGCGAATGGCAATGTCTCGGTCGGTGATTGTACCGAGGACCTTCTTGGACTGGTCGCACACCGGCAGAAAACCCACGTTCAGGTCGCGCATCTTCCGCGCAGCGATCTGGATTGCCGCCTTCGGAGAGGCGCATTCAACATCGGTCTTCATCAGTTCTTGGGCACGCATTTCGACCTCCTTCGGGTAGTTATCAACGCTATTGCGCGAAGGGCCAGCCGTCAGCTGGCGCTTGGCGGGTGGGTCGTCGGCCACTCGGCAGTCAGTGCTGCATGGCAAGCCCCAGCCGGATCGAAAATTAAGCGACTCGCCAGGCGTCGATTTGGGCGGCGTTAGGAATGCGCATTCCCGCGTCGTCTGCTGCAGAGCCCCTGTAACTTTTATCCTCCGGAAGGGTTTAGCCTGGAACCGTCATCGATCGGGGGGTCCCCCGTGTCAAATCTTCACGCTCGTCTTCCTTCTGATTTCACCTGCTGCGATGAGTCAGGCCGACGACCTGGGAATTACCACCAGCGCGTCAATGTATAACGGCTCCGTCGGCATCCCATATTCATTCCTGCAGTTTTCGGCGACCGGGGGATCCGGTGGAGCTCCCTACGTTTGGGATACTGCCGACCTACTCCCAGATGGTTTGTCGCTCGCTCCGTCTGGAACACTCTCTGGCATTCCCACCATCGCCGGCGCGTTTGCGTTCTCGGTCCGCGTAACCGACTCCGGCGGCAATCAGCTCACCGGAATGTTCGCGATGAATGTGTATCAATCGGATAACGCGTACTGCAATCCGGGAAACGTGGTGATCGCCCCGAATGGCAGCATGGACGGCCCGGCGCAGCTCCCGCAGTCGTGCTTCTTCACCGATTCGTCGGCAACGCCATCTCCGGGCAACGTCACCTTGCTCACCGATGGCCAAAGCCTCCAGGCCGCGCTGGACGCAGCCGCTTGCGGCGACGTGATCCAGCTCCAGGCAGGAGCGTCGTTCAACGGAAATAACGTCACGTTTCCCCCAAAGAATTGCGATGATGCCAACTGGATTACCGTCCGCACTTCGACGCCGGACTCGCTGCTCCCACCCGAAGGAAGTCGCATCACGCCTTGCTGGGCCGGCGTCGCTTCCTTGCCGGGCCGTCCGGCGTACAACTGCCCGCCGGACGGCGTTCCACCGACAAGCCTGCTGCCCCAGATTGTTCTCAGCTCTAACAACAGGCTGGCGATTCCAGGCGATCATTATCGCCTGCTCGGTCTCGAGATCACGCGAGTCGAGGGCGGCGGCCCGGTCAGCGTTTACGTCAATGCGACCGGCGGATCGCAAGTGATCTTGGATCGCCTCTGGGTTCACGGCACGGCGATAGACGAAAGCACCCACGGAATTACTGTTAACAATGCCCATCACATTGCCCTGGTGGACTCCTATATCAACGATTTTCACTGCACCGCCGGCACCGGCACCTGCACCGACGCCCAGACCTTTTCGGGTGCGAACGACAGCGTGGACGGCGTGGCCGGAACCTTCAAAGTGGTTGGCAACTTCCAGGAGGCCTCCGGCGAGAACATCCTCTTCGGTGGAGGGGCCTCGGTCGATGTCCCCGGAGATATCGAAGTCCGGCGCAACTACATGTTCAAGCCGACGATTTGGAACCCCTCCGACCCGAGTTACTTCGGCATCGCCTTCATCGTGAAGAACCACTACGAAATGAAGAATGGCGTCCGCGCGCTGGTCGAGGGCAATGTGATGGAGAACGTGTGGGGAGGCTTCACCCAGGTTGGCGCCCATGTCCTGCTGACACCGAAGAACCAGTCTGCTGGGACGCAGAGCGTTTGTCCGATTTGCACGATCACCGACGTCACGCTCCGATACAACCATCTGATCAGCGGGGGCCAGGCATTTCAGATCGCTGATGGCGCAAACGACCACGGCGATTTTGCCTATGCTGGAAACAGCTATTCGGTTCACGACAACCTGGTCGAAAACCTCCAGTACGAGACCTGCCACGCGTGCGGCAACTACTACAATCAGATTGCCACCGGCGTGAACGCGCCCCCGACCGACATTCTCCACGACGTGACGATCAATCACATCACGATGGTCGTGGCGGGGAGCACTGAAGGCGTCCCAAGCCGAAACTCCGGCTTCCTTACGCTCGGAGGACCCGTCGGCCCGGTGATGTCGAACATTGTGTTCGAGAACAGCGTCTTCGCAGGTGGCTACTACGGGTCTTGGTCAACGGGTGGAACAACAAATTGTGCGACCGGTCCGAACAGTCCGCTGGCGAAGTTCAACGCTTGCTGGAGCTCGTATGTTTTCAACAGCAACGTTATCTCCGGCGGCGCTGCAATTCACCAGCAGGTTGTCTGGCCGGATGGAAACCTGTTCCCAGTCAATCAATCTTCAATCGGGTACGTGAACTTTAACGATGGCTTCGGCGGCGATTATCGTCTCGACCCGAGCAGTCCTTACAAGGGCACGGCCAACGACGGCACCGATCCCGGCGCGAACATCGATCTCGTCAATCAGTACACGAGTACTGTGCGATAGCTACTGCCGCGGGCAGGCCGTCTCGCACCTTCCTCGATGGTGCTATCGCCTCGCGATGTGACACAGATGTCGCAACGACCCCATCGCTCTGCGTGTTGGAAACACTAAGTAGCCGTAGGATGGCCTACCGGGCTTGGCATGCGGGTTGCTCCTCCCGTGTCTATGTCCCGTGGGTGGAGTCTGCTCTTTATTGCCGTCGCGATCGGGTGCGCACCACCGGACGCAAAGGACGTGGTACATCCGCTCGAAAGCACGCTGGGAACGGCAGTGCCAGCAGCTTTCGTTTCCGCGGTGGCGATGTCCGTGCTCGGTGGCAGGACGTCGCCATGCGCCACAGTCGTGACCCCGCCGGGTGCGGCTGGACAGCAGGTGCGGGTGGACATTCATCTCGGCCCGGGCTGCCCAATGCCCTTCGACGGAGAAAGAAACGGCACGTTGGTGGTGACCGGGATGTGGACGCCCCAGCTTGCCACTTTTGCGTCGGATTTCACTCAGGTTGAACAAGGCGATCGCGAGTTGCTCGTGTTGAAAATCGCGGTGATGACCGTGGTTCCTCGCGACACGCACCTCTTGATCTCCTATGTCCAGCAGGATGTAGAAACCAGGATGGATGGATCGACTTCGGCTGGGTTGCAACAAACTGCTTGGGTCGTCGACGTCGATACGCGCGGAACACCCGATCCGACCGATGACATCCTGACCGTTTCCGGGGGTGACCAATCACTGTTCGCGATGACCGGCGCTCGATCGCAAGCCGACGTCACCCAAGTCGCCGTGGGAAATGCCGTGTTTCATGCCAAATGCCGAAGGAATCCCTCGGAAGGGATCGCTGCCGTTCAACGGGCAGGCACCGCTGGCGGAGGAATGCTGCTATTCACATTTCACTCGGCCTGCGACGGACGGGCAGATGTGACGGGCGCGTTGTCTCCATACGGGTTGATGTTGGGCCAATCGGTTCCGCTCGACTTCCTCCAATAGAACCGCACACGCGATCTCTGATGCGCTCTCAACTGGAAAGCAGCTGGATCTCGAGTTGCGCTGCTGCTGTGCACCGCTGACCTCCGCGACACTGCGAGTGACAGTTCACTTGCACGGTCTGAGTGTCTTCAAGCACCCTCCGTCGAAATCGGCGGCAAGATCGTTAACCTCTTTGCACCGTAGCATTGCGAAAAACTCCTCTCGCTTGACTGCCCCGGGGCCAAGGCCTAGGCGGCTGCTCGGGGGATCCCCTTGCGCCCGACGCCGAACTGCTCCTCTGATGTGCATCGCAGGGCAGCGAGCCTTTCACCTGTAGCCAAGAGTGCCGATCGGCGCGCCCCCAAACCAACGAGCGCTGCTTCGAAAAGGATTGCCTATGAAAGCGAACGTGTCTGGTTTGTACCGTCGATCATTCTTGACTGTGGTGGCTGCGGTGGCGCTTCTTTCGTTGGCGCCGGCGCAAGCCCGAGTAACAAAGATAGTCGTTGACACCAAGACGTCACCCGCGTTCGACGGGCAGGTTTTCGGCGACGCTGGTCAGTACGAGACGATTGCCGGTCTCGCGTACGGCGAGCTTGACCCGAGGGATCCGCTGAACGCGATCATCACGGATATCGAGCTGGCGCCGCGCAATCCGAACGGCAACGTCGAATACGTCGCCACCTTCTTCCTCGTAAAACCGATCGACATGACGAGAAGCAGCCACCTGATGTGGCACGACGTGCCAAACCGCGGCGGGAGAATCACGCTCGCCGTCGAGAGCCGAAACGACGGCGACGTCGGCTTGAGCAGCGGCTGGCAAGGAGACAATTCGGGTGCAACCGATCAAACCAGGGTGGGCAATGATTGGGTGAGGGTCCCAATTGCGCGCCATCGCAGCGGAGCCCCGATCACCGGACGCGTCCTGGGGCGAATCGTGAATCGCAGCGGCACCGATTCGCAGCCAATTCTCGTTCAATCCAACCCCATACCCTACAAACCGGCGAGCTTAGACACCCGGCGCACGACGCTGACCATTCACACGCACGAGACGATGGAGGGCGCGGTCAGCGGGGCCATTCGCGTCCCGAGCAGCGACTGGGCGTGGGCGATGTGCGACGCCGACCATCCATTCCCAGGCACGCCCGACCCGACTCGAATCTGCCTCAAGAACGGCTTCGATCCTGATTTGCTCTACCAAGTCGTGTTCACGGCAAAGGACCCGTACGTCCTCGGCATCGGCTTCGCAGCGTTCAGGGACGTCGGAAGCTTCTTCAAGTACGAGGCCGAAGACGACTTCGGCACCCTCAACCCGGTCGCCGACGGAATCTCTTGGACCATCATCCGCGGCGTGTCGCAGTCCGGGAACTTCGTCCGGGCTCTTCTGCACCTCGGCTTCAATGAGGACGAAGGCCACCGTCAAGTAAACGACGGCGCATGGCCGATCATCGCCGGCCGCCGAGTGGCATTGAACTTCCGCTGGGCGCAACCGGACGGCGTGCTCGAGCTTTACCAGACCGGCAGCGAGGGCCCGCAGTGGTGGGTTCCATACGAAGACCACGTCCGCCATTTGCCGACCAGGAGCATTCTCGATCGATGCAGAGAAAGCGGCACCTGCCCCAAGATCATCGAGCATTTCGGCTCGGCGGAAATCTGGGGCCTCAAGCTGGGCATCGAGTGGGTGGGAACGGATGCAAGGAGGGACATCCCGCTGCCTGAGAACGTGCGCAGATATTACATCCCCAGCACCCAACACGGCGGCGGCGCCGGCGGCTTCACCCAGGATCCGCCGAACGTCCCCGTCAACTGCCCCGGCAACAATTACGGCCAAGGCATCCTGAGAGCCAACCCAGTTCCGCAAACGCAAACGGTGAACGCGATCCGCGCCCACTTCCGCAATTGGGTGATGAATGGAGCGCTTCCGCCGCCAAGCGTTTATCCAAGGTTGCACGAGGATGGCGAGGGACAACACGGCCTCTCGGATGGCGAGCAGCAGCGCGAGGACGAGCACCACCATCGCCGAGCAACCTTGGTTGAACCGACGAAGGCCGCGATGGGGTTCCCCACCATTCCAGGACTGCGCCCGACGGTACCGGAACCGGGCTTCATTAACCCCGTACTCGACTACGAGTGGGGTCCCGAATTCAATCCCTCGGATGCATCGGGCGTCCCGACGAACATCCCTCCGAGAATAAGACAAGTCATCAGCATGCGTGCGCCACGAGTGGACGCGGACGGCAATGAGCTTGGAGGAGTTCCGGTGGTGCTGCGCGACGCGCCGCTCGGCACTTACCTCGGTTGGAACATCACTGCGGCCGGGTTCCACAAGGACCAGCTCTGCAATTACGCGGGCGGGATGATCCCGTTCGCCAAGACGCAAGCAGAACGGCTGGCCAGCGGCGATCCGCGCCTTTCGCTGGAGGAGCGCTATGGGACTCACGAGGGCTACGTCGCCGCGGTTCACGCCGCCGCGGTGAACGCGGTGGCGAAGGGATTTCTGCTTCAAGCAGATGCGGATGCTCTCGCAGCACAAGCGGTTGCAAGCGACGTCCTCAAGCCATAGGTCACAGCCGCGTAAGTGATTGGCCTCGCCTTGAGACAGTGAGCGAGAGCGGGTAGACGAAGCATCCATGCGCCTTACGTCGATTTCGGGTCCGGCGCTGCCGCAGGTCGAGCTGCCGCTCTGGCCGCCGATTCTCGCGACGCGTGGCGCCGGCTCACGTAGCGCCCTTCATGCACACCACGCAATGCATCTTGTCTTGTGTCTCGACGGCACGCTGCGGGCACGCACCCGGTCGACCGCTCGATGGGCGTTCGCTGCCGGGGTGCTGACCGCACCGAACGTGCTCCACGCCATCGACGCCGAGGGTGTCGAGATACTGCTCGTCTTCTTTGATCCGCAGAGCGATGCGGGAGAGTCGCTGCTTCCGGCGTTGCAGGAGCCGGTCCGCCTGCTATCCAGCCGCGAGCGCGACGCACTCGTCCGCAATGCGCAGCCTGAAAAGATCATGAGCACCGACGGCATTGAGTGGACGCGACAAGTCGTCGCGACACTCGGCGGAGCGCCGATCGCGTCGCGGCGATACGTGCATCCACGAGTGCGCAAGCTGCTCCGGATCCTCCGGACGATGCCCGCCGACGAAGATAGGTCGCTGGTCGCGCTCGCGCGTGCCGTTGGCCTGTCGCCCAGCCGACTGATGCACTCGTTCACCACCTCGATCGGCATTCCGCTCCGGCCTTATCTGGCGTGGCTCAAGTTTCAGCGTGCGGCGGGGGCGATTGTGACCGGAACGCCGCTCGGGCGAGCCGCACATGCTGCGGGTTTTGCA
>DATFTC010000273.1:0-2912 GCA_035262305.1 Myxococcaceae bacterium
CTCGACGTCAGACTGCCGGGATTGAGCGGTCTCGATCTCCAGCAAGAGCTGGACAAGATCAACGCCCGGATCCCGACGATCTTCATTAGCGGTCAGGCCGACATTCCGATGACGGTACGCGCCATGAAGGGCGGGGCCGTCGAGTTTCTCACCAAGCCGTGCCGTGACGAAGACCTGCTCCACGCAATCGAGCACGCGATTCACCGCAGTCGCCAGCTCGAGCAGCAAAGGCGGGCCGAAAACACGAGGTCGTCCGAACGCGAAGGTCGCAGTGACATCGGCGTCTCCGAGGTCGTCTGGCACAGTGAAGCGATGCGCCGCGTCCTCGAGGCGGTCGACACCGTGGCGCCGACGGATTCGACGGTGCTTATCAGTGGGGAGACGGGTACCGGAAAAGAGCTCATCGCGCGGGCGATTCACCATCGCAGTCGGCGACGGTCGCGACCGCTCGTCGCGCTCAACTGTGCCGCGATCCCCAGTGCTCTGCTCGAAAGCGAGCTCTTCGGGCACGAGAAGGGCGCCTTCACCGGCGCGCTCGTCCGCCGCACCGGGCGATTCGAGCTTGCCGCTGGTGGTACGCTCTTTCTCGACGAAGTCGGTGATATTCCAATGGAACTGCAGCCCAAACTCTTGCGTGTCCTGCAGGAGCAGGAGTTCGAGCGGCTGGGGGGCATGCAGACGATCCGGGTTGAAGTGCGCCTCATCGCCGCCACGAACCTGGATCTGGCCACGATGGTTGCCGAGAAGCGCTTCCGGAGCGATCTGTACTATCGACTCAACGTCTTTCCAATCGTGATCCCTCCACTGCGCGACAGGCGCGAAGATATTCCTGCGCTCGTGGATCACTTCATACGGATGTATGTCCATCGCCTGAAAAGACAGGTCGAACCGGTATCTTCGTCCGTACTGAAGGCGCTGACGGACTATGACTGGCCGGGAAACGTTCGGGAGCTGGCGAACGTCATCGAGCGCGCAACCGTCGCGGCGCGCGATGGCGAGCTCCGCTTCGATCTTCCGCTGGGTGGCGACCGGAACGGCTCAGCTCGCCCGGGCACCGCTTCTTTCCCGGCCTCACCGAGCGACATTCTGTCCGAGGCCGAGATGAAGCAGCAAGAGCGCGAGAACATCGCCGCCGCGCTTCGTCGAACCAGCGGAAAGATTTACGGCCCGGACGGCGCCGCCAAGCTGCTCGGAATGAAGCCGACCACCCTCCTGTCGCGGCTCGCCAAGCTCGGACTCAAGCCGACCCGCCAGGTCCCACCGGTCTGAGGCTATCTCCTGCCTTCGTCTACTTATCCGTCCTCTGCTGCGGCAACGGCAGCGAGATTTCAAAGATCGCACCACGCGGCTTGGCCGAAGTGGCCGATAGACGCCCGCCATGAGCCTCAACAATAGAGCGGCAAATCGACAACCCCATTCCCATTCCCTTGCTTTTGCTCGTGAAGAACGGTTCGAAGATGCGTTGCAATGCTTCCGGTTCGATTCCTGCCCCGGAGTCCTCGACAGCCACAATACATTGTCCGGTCTCGGTCGCCTCAGATCTAAGCTGTAAGACGCGCGCGCCGGCCGCGGTCGAGCTCATAGCCTCGATCGCGTTCCTGACCAAGTTGTAAACGACCTGCTGCAACTGAACAGGATCCGCCATCACACGGGGCAACCCGTCCTTCAGCGTGGCCTTCGTCACCACCTCTTGTTCAGCCAGCTCGATGCGTAACAGTGTTAACACTTCTCGAATGGCGTCGTTGATGTCGACCAGCGTACGATTCGATATTTCCTTCTTAAACATGGCTCTGATCGTTTCGACGACCTGACTCGCGCGGTTGCCGCTGCCTACGATGTTGTTTAACGCTTGAGACGCCTCCCCGACGTTAGGCGTGTCTCTTGCCAGCCAACGCAATCCTGCGCTCGCATTGGTTACGATCGCTGCCAGCGGTTGCATGATCTCGTGGGCGATCGACGCCGACATCTCGCCGATGGCGGCGCTGCGGTTCATGTGCGCTAGCTGGGCCGTGCGGCGGCTCGCTTCCACTTCGGCTTGACGGCGGCGCCGATGTTCGTAGAACAGACCTCCGATCAAGAGCGACTGCAGCACCAGCACCGCTGAAATGAGCATGATCTCCCAGCGGTATTGCTCCCACGCCGTCGGCGATCGAAACCGAATTTCGCTCCCGGCGGGCAATCGGTTCTCGCTGATGCCCCACCGCTGCAACTGCCGCCAGTCGAAAACCGGCCTCCGAATTTCCTCGCTGTTGGTAATGGGAATGTCGGAAGCCTTCTCTCCATCGAGGATGCGCAACGCAAACCGAGCCGCTACCCTGCCGATACCAGCGGGGCTGACCACAAGACCACCAACGCTGCCCGCTCCGATGAACGTTTCGCTGTCAACGAAGGTCGGCCGGTTGGCAGCCTCGGCAACAAGTCGACTGGCTTCGGCAGGGAGAAACCGTTCTCCAGTAACATCCGTCGAGAAGCCGACGTACACCACTGCTGAGTCGCCTGGGAGCTCGGTAAGGCGTTGTCTCAACTCGGCCAACGACAAGCCGGTCAGGTCGATCAGTTCGAACCTCGCACGAACGTCAGGCAGATCTTCGAGAAAATCCTGCCGCCATCCGCCTGGTTCCATGCGGCTTCCCGCGAGAACAACTCGTTTCAGACCCGGAATGAGCGCATCCGCCGTCGCGACGATATCTTGCAGCTGGTGACGAAACGTGAATCCGGTCACGGTGGAGGGAAGACTCAACCGCGCGGCACGGCGCTCTTGGATACCAGCAAGGACTACGGGTGTCCCGGGCCAAAGCTCGTCGCGCAACCTGAGCGTATATGGCAGATACCGCGAGGCGTTGGACACGATGACGCCGATAGCCTTATTGCGATACTTTTCACGGAAGTGAGAACGCAAGATATTGAAATAG
>DATFTC010000274.1:0-4993 GCA_035262305.1 Myxococcaceae bacterium
ACGAACTGCGCAGCCACCTGATAGGTGAGAGGCAAATGTTTCTTGATCTGCCTGCCCGGCGCGCGCGGCTCCGGCTGAGGCGGTGCGGGATCGATCTGGAATT
Organism: Myxococcaceae bacterium; assembly: GCA_035262305.1. Classification (GTDB taxonomy): domain Bacteria; phylum Myxococcota; class Myxococcia; order Myxococcales; family Myxococcaceae; genus DATFTC01. The sequence goes on from DATFTC010000274.1 coordinate 104, forward strand.
TGGCGGCCAGCGCATTGAACAAGGACTTGGCGGTTGCCACGACCGGCTCGTTGATCACGGCTGTCGCGGGCGCACCGGGAGTCGGCAGGGCGTCAAGCCCGGCGACGAGGCGCATCTCGAGAGCAAACTTCGCCTCGGCAAACGATGGAGCGCGAGCCGTGAGCGGATCGAGAGGGCTGCCCCGCGGCAGAAGCAAGAGCCTGACGTGTAGCGCAGCGCCATCCCAGGATTGCAAGTACGGCAGTAGCAAGAGACGTGTTGGCATGATCAACTCCTACGCCACGTTCGCGGGCAGTTCACATGGTCCCCTATCAAGGTTGTGATCCATTTCGATCTGCTTATCGATCTCGATGTTCAGGACCCAGCCAATGGTGATTTCTACGGCGATTGTTATTTGTGCTACGCCCCAGATGCTTGAGTCTGCACCGGCGTGGCAGGAAACCTTCAGCAAAATGACCTTGGCCTCAGCGCTGATATCGACTTCCACTACTTCGAGATCGAGTTTGCCTTTGAACAGAAGACCAGCGGCGAGGCCAAAGACGGCAACTCCCTTGATCAGAGAGAACGTCTCAGCGTAAAAGACGATCAACTCGCCGAAGCCGAGTTGAACGTCCAAACCAGCGCCGACCCCAATCTGCAATGAAAACGTCGCAACGTGCGGGTTGCCGAGCACAAGCTGGATCTTGGCGAGACCGATGCTGACTAAAAGCGGCGGTATGGGAACCGGAAACTTAACTGTGGCCTCCAATTCCATCACCGCCAGGAAGTTCGTTCCACCGCCCTTCACGCTGACGACGATATCGAGATCGACAATGAACTGCTTAAGGAAAGTCTCTAGTTCCGGCGCATAGTGTTTAAGCATCTCCTTGAAGTCAAATTTCTCGCCAATCTGGTAGGACCACTCATTCGTTAAGGAGACGTCCGCAGGAGGCACTGCGCCGAACACCTCGAGAAAGGAGATCAGGCTTTGCACGGGCTTCAGCGGCGGGCCAAAGACCAGACGCGTGCTTTCAAGTCTCGTTGGCGCATTTGCGGACGAACTCAACGTTCCCACAACACGTTGGATCTCGCCAAAGAATCCGCTCTCGGTCGCGATGCTGAGGTTGGTAATGGTGATGGACCAGGGTAAGGCGGCAGCAGTATCGATCTTAACAGTTACGTCCGAGCGGTTCCCATTCTCGTCAGCGTAATGGACGATGCTTCGGACGGACGGGGAATCGAGAAGGGCGCGCTCCAGGGGAGGGACCGTGAAGCTCGGCGTCGGAAGCTGAAGCCTGAAATTCCCACCTGGGCCAATTGCGAGCGCGTAGTTCGCATCCGGGAACGGGATACAGTTCTCCGCGCGCGGAAAGAGTCCAACCGCTGTGCTCAGAAGGTACGGGTCCGCAAGAAGCGGTGGACGCGTGCTCGTGATCGCCGGCGTTCCAGTCGCCTCGATCTTGGGCCGCGGAAAGAACAATCGCTGCGTTCCGGTGGCGTGAACGATGCCATAATCTGCCGCCGGATTGTCTGGCCGAAGCGTGTCCTCCGGATCCGCAAAACGATAAGGCGAAGTAAGAGGCGCCGGCGCAGTCGAAGCGCCGGCGCGCACCAAGGGAACTCCCCGATCGCGATCGAGCGGCTGGGGCGCATCTCCTGGCGCGGCTTGCCGCAAGAATGACCACTGACCGCCTCCCGGAAACGACGGACTCCCCCATGCCGCCATCGCGAACTCCGGTCCTCCCATTCCGGGAGTGGCTGCGATGCCAACGCGAAGGACGCGCATGCGCTGGCCCGAGCCGCCGATGTCGATCACGCAATCGATGGCTCCGCCCAAGGGACCAACGGCGGAAATGAGTTGAGCGAACTGGTCCGGAGCTAGCTGGCCGTAACCGTGAGGATCGGTCAATTGAACGTAGCCAAGCTGGTGGCGTGCGGGGACGTCCTGCGGCGCTGCGCCCAAGACGGCATTTTCCATGATCAGGTCGCCGTCGAACCGCACGGCCATCAACTCACTGCCGTCGCTGGTCGTGAACCGCTGACCCGTATCGCGAATGTTGGAAACATTGACTACGCCGTGCACGACGCCGGGGTGCGTGATGAGGTCGCGCTTGGGGTAACTGTAGGCGCCGTCGCTGACTGCTTGCCAGCCGCTGTCATGGCGAACGATGGCTGCGTTGTTTAGACGCTCTATCGTGATAGTGCGCACGACCCTTACCGCGTACGGGTAGAGCAGCGAGCGCTCCTGGACCACTTCGAGAGATGTGCGTCCGACGATGACATGGAACTGGGCCTTGGAGACCAGACCGGCCAAGTCTGACGGATTGCGCCAGTCATTGAAGAGGCTCTCGCCAAACCCAGAAATGTCGAGCCGTGTGACCGGGACGCGTGGAGTCGGCGCCGACGGGCCGAAGTTCGAATTAAAGGCGCTGTCGATTGGTGTGAGGACTGTCTTAGTTGTAGCGACGCCGTTGAACTGCGCATCGTGTAGCTGCACTGCCGCTCCCGGCAGGCTGGGTGATTCGGGTGGCCCGATATGGATGAAGGGTATTTCAGCTCGGATGCTGAGTTGATCGCCGCCGCTCAGTCCCTGGTGCGGGAAGTTAGGCGCCACAGTCCAGAAGGATGGACCACGTCGCCCAAACAACTGGGTCCGCGCGATTTCGGCGACCGCGACAATTCCGAAGGGCAAGGTGAAACGCACGGCCACGGGGCGCGGATCGTTGACGCTGTTGTACTGAGTCAACAGCGCTTCGAGCGCTGGACGCGGGGCCAGAGGAATTAGTTCCACCGTATTCGCGGCGATTTCAGTGATCCCGCCGCAGTTTGGGAAAGTCAGCGGGCTCGGGAAATTCGGATCCTGTGGATCGCTGAGGGTCAGCACCGGTTCCCACTGGACCGCGGGCAGTGTCAGCAAGCGCACACCGCTACCGCGCGCTTCCAGAAACAGATCGTTAACGCCGAGCACTGGCGCGGCTGCTCCACCCGCGCTCTCGCTTTGGTTACTTCGGGCAAAAGCAACGCCGAAGAGTGAGACATTCGTGGACAAATCGAGCAATGCAAAGCTGTCGTCCCCGCTGCCAACGACGGTATTGAACCGCGTACGCAAAGCGAGAAGGGCGCTGGCGTCGTCACCCGCCAAGTCGGTGGGTGGCCTGAGAGGAGGGAGCGTGGGCCTCGGTGTCAGAGGTGGGAGCTGAATCGCTTGGGGCTGCATGCTTGCCGTTGCGGCGCCGGGCAGCTGGATGTCAATGGTGGGGAACTGATTCGGCTGCCACTGCGCACCCAGAGTCAAGGCGCCGAGATTTGCCGTTTCACCCAACGCACGTGGGTTGAAAGGAAAGCTCGTTGCGTAAGGGTCGGGTAAGATCGGTAGCGCATATCTCAACACGAGCTGGAGGGACAGTTTGCCGGAGGGACAGGCGCCATTCACAAACGGAGCTGTGAGGCCCAGTCCCACGGGATTGCTAGTCTTGAGCACCAGGTTCTTCAGCGCCAACGCTTGTGAGCCTGGTGTTTGCGGAAAGGTTGCGTCGGAAACGAGCGTCGTGCCGTTGGCGTCTTGTATAAACGCGATAATGCCCACAAACCCAAGGACGCCTGAGGGGGTCGCGAGCTGGAGCCGCGAATTGTTGACTGTGCGTGGTGGGTCGAGCGTCGCCGTGAACGACGTGTTCATGACAAAGGCTTCGGCGCCGCTTGATTGGCTGACAAACCGAAACGGAAAAGGCGCGGGATAGCGAACGGTGAGTTCACCCCGCGCGATCCTCGGTTGCGTAAGTTGCCACAGCGGAATGCGCTGCGGCTTATTCACGGCGCGCGCCTTGGTACCCGCCAGTGCGACGACGCCTGGCTCGACCAGGAGAGTGGATGGACCGCAGGCGGCCACCGTGTCACGTCCGGCCCACTGCGCCTCCAACCCGCGATCGAGACGCAGCCCGATTCCGCCGGCGCCCGCAGCCGCACCGAGCGTGGTGGGCGACGCCACGGTCACCGGCAGCGACCAGGCGGCTTCAAGGATTGGCGCTTCACCCGTGACGGTTGCCAGCGTCGAATGAGTCAACACGCGCAAGCTCGCGCTGTCATGCCGGCAGGGGATCGCAACCCGACCGAGAATCCCGTCGTAGTTAGCGGCGCCGCCGTCAAGCTTGAGCGCAACCCTTGCGCCGAAAACGGTAACCGATGCTTCGTCCATCTGCGTGAGAGTCGCCCCGTTCGCGGAAAACGTGAAGGTGACCTGGGTAGGCAGCTTCAGTTGTGTCTGTCGCGCGTCAATGCCTGGTCCATCGCCGGCCGGCGGACGTGGAGCATCGAGCTCGAGAGTGGCTATTACGTTGGCGTTGGCTGGTACGACAATCTGCGGATCGCTCAGCGCAACGACGGATCCGAACGTAACCGTCGCTTTGCCGATGCGCAGTCCGACGTAGCCGGAGAACGGAGCGCCCTGAGTCAGCGCAGCGGCCGCCAGCCAAATACTGCCAGGACCAAGCTGCAGCTTGTCGGCTGGTGGTAGGGCCGGTGGCGCAGCTACGTACAGAAACGGTTGCGTACTACCTTGCCGCACGATCCCCACCAAAGGGAGGCCACTGAATACGTCGATCCACACTGGGCGACCGGTGCGATCAAGGAATGGTCCATGCGCTTCGACGACAGCGCGTCCGGCAACGTGCGTTGGCCCGAACTGGGGAAACGGCGCCGCTCCGGTGGCGAACTCGCGACGCGCTACGAGTTGGGGCTTTGATGGGGCCTGCAATGCATGTTGTGCGATATCTATCAGACTTTGCGTTGTCGCGGCGTCGGCCTCGGGCGAGGCGATGACTGGCGCTCGTAAGAAGGATGACTCGGTCTGACCGCTGGCAATCGCCAGGGCCACGGCGACGCGGGCGCGTTCGAGATCGTCCGCCGTCGTCT
>DATFTC010000275.1:0-7244 GCA_035262305.1 Myxococcaceae bacterium
TTCGACGTATTCAAGAACCAGATAGGGCTGGCCGTTGGCTGAGACGCCGGCATCAATCAAGTGGGCGATGTTGGGATGCGCGAGCCGCGCGAGAATGTTGCCCTCGCGCTTGAATCGCTCCTCGGCTCTGCCTCCGAGAAAGCCGACGTTCAAGAATTTCACCGCGGCGCGCCCTTCGAACCGACCGTCGCTCCGCCGCGCCAGCCACACCGTGCCCATGCCTCCCTGGCCAATCGGTGACTCGAGCGTGTAGGCGCCTACTGTCTGCCCAGCCAGCGGCGCTGGGCTGGGTCGGGCGGCTGCGCCCGTCTTCAGGAATTCCTCCTCGCCGAGCGCATCGTGCTCCTTGAGGAGCGTCTGCAAATCGGTCGCGAGTGACGGGTTCTCCTCTCGGAGCAGGTCCAGCCAAGCCGCGCGCTCCTCGGTAGGAATCTCGAGAGCTTTGTCCAAGTAGGGGCTCAGCGCGCGCCACTGCTCTGGAGCAAATGCGGGCATGCCTTCCCCCTAACGAGCAAAATCAAGTCTTCCTACCGAACACACCGTCAAAACCGCCCAACGCTACGCCGCGCAGGCCCTAATTTCAAACCATAGAGGGGCTCGGGCATGAGATCGTCTGGGCCATCCGTGAGGGCCGTGCTCCGCCGTCCAATTCGGCCGTCCATCCATTTTGTTTGTCGTCTTTTTTCGTCGGATTCCGATCGGGCTTCTGTTTTATGGATGGTGAAAACATCCTACGGCCAAGAACACTTCAATCAACCAATAAACAAGGAAGTAATACTCTATCATTCGGAAATTATTTTATTTGCGTCGGTTTTGACGTCGTCGTTTGTCTTTCTCCGTTCAGCCCCGCTGCTTCGCGCGCTGGATCCAGTCCTGTACCAGCTCGCGGAGCATCGGGAGCGTGACCGCACCGTGGCCGATGACAACCGTGTGGAAGGCACGCAGGTCAAATCGCGTGCCCAGCTCTCGTTCGGCCTCCGCCCGAAGAGCGAAAAATTCCAGACCCCCCGAGTCATAAGAGGTGAGCTGGCCGGGCATCACCGCGATCCGGTCAACCAGGTCCTCGCTCTCTTTCTCGGAGAAGCGGCCGCTCTCCACAACGAAGGCCACGACGCGTGCGCGGTTCCAACCATGGACGTGGAATCCCGGGTCGAGCACCATGCCCCGCGCCGGCCAGAGCCGCCGTTGCACGCGGGCATAATCGCTGCTGTACAGACCAAGTTCGTCGGCCAACGCTTCTGCGTAACGCGCCCAGCCCTCGACGAAGCTGCCGGTTCCGGCGATGCGGGAAATCGGGTGCGCATCGGGCAACTCGAGCGCCAGGCCCACCTGGAGGTGATGGCCCGGGTAAGCCTCATGGAAGGCCGTGATCTCTTCGTCGCTGCGAGTTCGCATGCCGAAGGGCAACAGGTTGATTCGATAGGTGCCATCCTTCTGCGCTCCCCTCGGCGGCCAGTACGAGTCGCTGATTTCAGGACCCAGCTCGTCCGGATAAGCTTCGACCTTCACCGCGGCCCGCGGAAGACGATCGAAGAATCGCGGCACCGCAGCATGAGCGCGCTCGACGGCGGAGCGCGCGAACGCCAGCATGTCGTCTCGATTTTTGAAATGATTCGCCTCGTCGCGCCGCACTCGCGCGATCAGTGGCGCCAGCTCCCCGGTACCGAGGCGCTCGCGGCCAATGCTCAACGCCGAAGCAAGATTCGCTTCGACCGTGCGTCGGCCTAGTTCCATCACGTCATCAGGCGAGCGATCCAGCGAAGTAAAGCCGCGCAGCATCGCTCGATAGCAGCGGCTGCCCTCGGGAAGGGAGGACAGCGCCTGGTTCTCTCGCGCCGCGGTCCGGTATTCGTCGCGCAAAAAGTCGCGATACCTTCGCACCGCTGGCGCAATCTGGGTTGAAATCAGCTCGCTGAATTGGCCCCGGAAAGCGTCGCTGCCGTCGCGCGCCGCAGGCGAGTAAAGCGGCCACTTCTGCGCCGGGAGCGCGAGTGTCCCATCGAGCTGCTTCACGACCAGATCGACGTTGCGCCGCGGGGAGGTGAAGCCAAGCCTTACGCCTTCGCGCAGGTTCGCTATCTCCGTGTCAAGGAAGTGCGGTAGCTTCTCGTAGCGGGCCAACGCCTCCCGGCGCGCGACATCATTGCCGACCGGCTGCGACTCAGCGACGGCAGCCATCGCAACCTGCCACCCGGTCATGTGGCTCACGGACTGCCACAGCTCGAGCCTGCAAACGCGCTGCTGGCGCGAGGCTTCGATGCTTTCGCGCAAGAAGCCGAGAGTGACCCAGTCGGATTGGCCGAAGAGCGCTCGTGCGTCGATGGCAGAAATGCGCTCGGCCCATCCATCCTCTAACTTTTGCCAGGCGGCGAGGGCATCAAGCGAATTATCGCTCAGTCCATCGTGCTGCGGTGGGGGCACGTCGGCCAGCTCTGCTTGTTCGGGGAAGTGCGCCACGAACTGCGCCACATAATCGTCAGCCAATCGCGAGATCTCGGAGCGCGGCGCGTCAGCACTCGCGGATTCCGGAGCGCCATGTTTGCAGGACAGCAGGGCTACAATCACCACCGCTGCGAACGCGACAAGGCGGAGACAAGAAGTGGGTCGATCCATGGAACGACTATTGTCGCCGGGACGGCCGAGTGATCTAGAGAAGCACCCCGCGCCGACTCGGAGCTCCTCGCGTGTCTGCTGGGTTCTCTTTGAGGATCGCTTCATTGCTGACCATCAACGGCTCGATTGAGGAGTACGAAGCCTGCAAGTGTGTGCTCACCCCGGGTCATGGTTCGCCTGCGTGGCCCCCGGCCCTTATGCTAGCTCTCGAAAACGATGACGCAGTCAAGAATAAAGGGATTGGAGACGGTTGACCCGCTCTCTCTGCCATTGCCACACGGCACGGAGGTGACGACTCGCGTCGAGCGTCTCTCCAGCGGAAGGCGGATCCCGCAGGGGGTTGTCGGTCGCATAGTCCGCGCTCGCGATGGGGGCTTCGACGTCCTAATCATTGGCACCGGAGAGATCTGGTACGCGAGAGACGAGCTGGTTCCACGTAAGCCCGGACAGATTCAATTCGCCAAGCGACGCGCCGCCAGTTGGGATGCCCTGCATCGGTGCATCGTCCTCGAGACCACGGTCGGGTCGCATGCGTGGGGGCTGGCCGGTGAGAACTCCGACACGGACACACGAGGTATTTTCGCGCTGCCGTTCCCGTGGATGCCCGGGCTGGCGGAGAAGCCGACGGACTTGGTCAGTGCCGATGGAAGCTCGACGTTCTGGGAGTACACGAAAGCGGTGAACCAGGCATTGCGCGCGGACCCAAACACGCTGGAGATGCTCTTTCTACCGAACGCCCGGGCCGTCGATGAATTCGGCCATTGGCTGCTCGAAGAAAAGGAAGCTTTCGTCTCGAAAGCTATCTTTGGGAGCTTCGGTCGATACGCGATGAGCCAGCTCGAGAAGCTGTCGCGTTCTCAAAGGCTGGCCGAGCATCGCGATCTGGTCCTCGCCTGGCTATGCGAAGAGCCTACGCCGAACCTCGACGAGGTGAGCCGTCGCCTTGCGCAGATTTCTCCCCGGTCTGCCCCTAGTCCAGAGGATGCGGTGCTCGCTGCCAAAACCTATGTCAAGCAGCTCTATCGATCTCTGTACGACCAGGGGCTCTTGGCTGCCAACGACTTCAAGTCACTGACCGGATATGCACGTGCCGGCGGCGCGCGACCGCCGAGCGCCCGGGAGCTTCGGCCAAAGAACGCCTATAACCTCCTGCGCCTGATCGTTCTTGCAACGGGATGGCTCCGTGAAGGACAGCCTTCGTTTGAAGTCACCGGGACCTTCCACTCTCAGCTACTGGAGATCAAACAGGGCAGGGTATCGCTTGAGGACGTGCTTCGTGATGCTGAAATACTTGCCCCCGAGCTCGAAGCGGCTCGCGATAAGAGCCCGCTTCCTGAAAAGCCTGATTACGGTCGGGCAGACCGACTGCTACGTCGATTCGGCGAAGAGATCGCCCGCAGGTGGATTGAAAAGGTGCCTGGGCCCTGGGGACGAGAGGCGCCGACACCTCCAATTGTTGACTGGGAAGAATAATGACGGCGGATTTATTTACACCCGATCAGCTGCGGGTCGCCAATCGCCTGCTTTCGGAAGAGGAGCAGCGACGCGAACACCTCGTCGTGTCACTTTCGGGCGCCCACGCGTACGGCTTTCCGTCTCCTGATAGTGACCTCGATCTGAAGGCCATTCACATTGACCCAACCGAGGAGATCCTCGGCCTGTCTCGGTCGCACGCGAAGTTAGAGCGTCTCGAGGTCATCGATGGCATCGAGGTGGACTACTCATCAAACGAGCTTCAACCGGTCCTCGTCGGAATCCTCCAGGGCAACGGTAATTACATAGAACGAATCCTGGGGGCGATTCCACTTCGTTTCTCATCCGATCTGCTGGACCTGAAGCCAATCGTTCGTCGCGGTCTGTCGCGTAGGATTCACCGTCACTACCGCGGCTTCGCTACCGGACAACTCGGCGAGTGGGAGAAAACGGACGGACGTTCTGCCAAGAAGCTCCTGTATGTCTTGCGAACGACGCTGACCGGAACGCACGCGCTTAATTCTGGTGAAATTGTAACCGACGTGACTGCACTCCTGGACGAGTATGGATTCGGAGCGGCTCGGGAGCTCGTTCAACAAAAGCGCCAAGGCGAGCTCGCGGAACTGCCCGAGGAGCTTATCAAGCAATGGCGCGATCGGATCTCAAACGTGTTTCAGCTCCTCGATGCCGCTCGCGAAAAGTCCCAACTCCCCGAGGAGCCGCCGAACGTTCCGGAGATGGAAGCGTGGTTGCTCACTATCCGACGGGCGCGCTTCTAAGCGTTGGAAGAGAGACGTTGGCGGAGCGTCAGGCCCTAGTGAGGCTGAGGCTGGCTTTTCCAAGGCCCAAGCCAGTAGATCATGCCGTTCACGTCGCTGACGCCCAGGAACACAAACCAGTTGCGAAGCAGTTCCGCGCCGGCGATTTGGCGCACGCCCATGCCGAGCGAAAATCGGTCCTGCAGAAAGGAGAGCTGCGCTTCCAAGCCCAGATCGGTTCCCTTGCTGGTGGGCCAGTGAAGCGAGAAACGCGGGCCGGCACCCAGCGAGACGCCTGCGAAGTGCACGGTCGGGAGCGCACCAATTGTGCTGGAAAACCGGCCTCCCTGACTCTCAAAGTCCACCGGTTCGATAAGCGAGACAATCGACAGGCCGCGGGTGAGCAACAGCTCGGGCTCGAGCCAGGCAAGCGCAATGCCTCCACGCGAAACATCCACCGCAATCCGATACGGAATCAGGTGGGCAGCAGCGATAGTCCAGGAGCGCGCGTAAGGCAGCGGCTCCGAGGGCAGCGAGGACGGATCGATCACCAGTCTCGGAGGGTTGGATTTTGCGAGCGAGCGGCGCGTCCAAAGCTCGCCCGCGCCGACCCCGAAGAGCACCGTATCCTTGAGCGAAGAGCCGGAATCCGTTCTGCTCAACTCGATCACTGCAGACCGATCAGCCAACTTTTTGACCGTGCTTTTCCAAAAGTGGTCCGGGTCGTTGAGCAACAGGCGCATGTTTTTTTCTTCCGGCTGGTAGCCGCGCACGCTCAGGGCAGCGATGAAGTCATCAAATGAAAGCTCGGCGATACACAGCGATTGTTTCGCATCCTTGCTACATGGTTCTCTTCGGGAAAGGAGCGTCTCGAGCACGATTCCGAGCGAGTCGTGGCGAACCACCATCGTGTATTCGCGCGACCAAAGCCAGTAGGTTTCGCCCAAGAGGCGATCGGCGGCAGCCTCATCGCCGAGGGCGACTGCCAGCTCCGCGGAAGCAAGTGCGCCGAAAATCTGACGCGCCTTCGTTGAATCGCTCAGCCGAAGCGCGTCAGCGATTCGACCCATTGCTTTCCCGATGCAGCGCTGTGTGGCGAGGGATTTTAGATCCAGCTCATCTGGAGCATTCCGCCACTCGGGCGCCGGCAGATTGAACAGGAATGGGTCCTGATTTGCGCACTGTCCGACCGCCATCTCGTGAACCGCATCGTAGACGCCGGCGTAATAGTCGAATTCCCGTAAAGGGCGATCGAGAAAAGCGGCAAAGTTGACAAGCTGAGATCCGGCCAGCGGCGAAAATCGGCTGGTGGCCACCAGCTCACGTTCGCCACCGCTTTCCTGCTGCAGCTCGCTTGCGCTCTGGACCAAGGTGGAAATCTTTGAGGTGATTTGCTGAAGCAATGGCCTCAGTCTCTGCAGGTCCTCGCCCTCCCGCAGCCAATCGCTCAGCTGCTTCTGCTCGCCGTCGAAGGGTGAAACTGCGGCCGCGGCGCGAAGGCTCTGGACTACCGGAGCCAGCGTCTCGGCCTCAAAAAGCTCGCCGCGCCCCAATCCACGAGTCGCTTCGAGCGCCGTGAGCGCTTCCGCCGAGAATGCACCGGAACCGTGCCCAACGCGGGTGAGGTATTCGGCGAGAACCGCGTTCGCGAGTCTTTGGGTGCTGACCGAGAGCCGCTCTCCGAGCAGCGTCGCCTGGAGAAGCCCACCCCGGAACTCGCGAATCTGGTCCTCTGGAAGTTGGCTGCGCGCGACCCGCGGCAATTCCCCGGCGAGATACTCAAAGGTGACGGCCGCCAACCTCACCCCCACTGTAAGGGGCTCCTGGCGCGCGCGCTCCGGTACCGCGCTCCGGCGAACCGGGGGGATCGCGCTAAGCGCGTCGGCACTGCTGCGTCCAACGCCGATGAACACGCCCAGCCACCGCGCGAGGTTCGTTACCTCGACGGCCGAGAGCGGCTGTAGACCACGAGTTTGCTCCAAGGAACTCGCCGAGCGGCTCGCCCTCAGCTCTTGTGCTCCGTTGGCACAGCGGGAAAGCAGCGGCAGATTTCGCTTGCTGCTGCGCACGTCGTGGAGCTGCTCGAGGCACTGGTACAGGAGACGGCCTAGCCGAGCTCGATCGCCGGTACTTTCCACCTGCGTGGGCATCATTCGATCCTTGCCGCCGATCGCCTTCTGGTCCGCCACCCTTTGAAGGAAGTCGTAGACGAACACAAACTGCGACAGCGTCAGCGCCAGCTCGCGGACGAGCGTTTCGGTTGTGCGGTTCCAATTTTTTGCCCTAATCACGCGCGCGAGGTCTGCGTTTCGCGACGTGGAAATGAGATTTGCGAGCAGCTGCAGGGTGCCAGCGAGGCCGCGCTGAGACCCTGCGAGGCTCTGCTGCTTACTAAGGGAA
>DATFTC010000276.1:0-3213 GCA_035262305.1 Myxococcaceae bacterium
GCCGATCCTCAAACCAAAGGCATTTATCCCCAACCACCTCGGCAGCTTTTACGTAGACTTCTTCCAGGGCTTCACGGCGCAAACAGGAGCCCCCTACTCCGATACTACTGTCCAGAACTATCTTTCGACGCAGAACGTAAAGGTGCTTGCGCCAATACAATACATGGACGCCTGGACTCTGGATTCGACAGGCACTGTGTCGACGCCCAACACCACCGTGAAGCAGAAGCTCGGTTTCTACTAGCCGTTGGTACGGCGAAAATATTGGATAGCGCGCGGCCGACCGTGACATGCGCTGCGACATCGCGATGAAAAAGCAACCGGTGAATACCCGGCTCCAAAACTCGTTTGTCGGCGCGGCTGCGTTCACTCCTGTCGTGCGCAGCTCCTCTGCTTGACAGGAGCACCGGAGGAGGCGGATACGCGCTTGTAGAGGTCCTCGATGAAGAGGAGCGCGGATGAAGGCAGTCGTCTTGAGCTTCGTGATCGCCGCGCTGGCCGCGTGCGGTTCGTCAGGGCCCTCGTGCCCGAACGATTTGCCCCCGAGCTGCCCGTCCCCCGCTCCCAGCTACCAAAGCATGATCGCTCCGCTGATTTCGGCGCGCTGTCTGATCTGCCACTCGCCCGGAGGCCAGGAAGCGAGCATTCCATTCACGACCTACCAGAACGTGTTTGCAGAGCGGAGCCCGATGCTGAACCAGGTCTACGCTTGCTACATGCCTCCAACCGGGGCGCAGCCGCTGTCTGCGCAGGAGCGAAACCAACTCCTCACCTGGCTGATATGTGGTGCACCTAACAACTGAAAGGAGCGAGCGATGAAACTCCCGTCCCAACGACACCACTTATCGCTCTGGATTCTCGCGGCCAGCGCGCCGATGCTTTCCCTCACCCCGGGCTGCAGCTCTCAATCCTCGAACGCGGACGGCGGCGACGCGATTGACTGTACGAACGACTCTCGCGTCGCAGCCTATTCGCCCCCCGTGTCGGTCTCCTCCATGAACGGCTCTACGCGGTACACGCTCGTGCAAGCCAATCCAGCCCCGCCAGCGCAGGGAGTGAACACTTGGATGCTGCGAATGGCCGACTCGTCTGGGCATGCGCTTGCAAACCTTGCTCAGCCCATCGACTTCCCCTTCATGCCTGATCATGGGCACGGGTCTTCGGTCCGACCGCAAGCGACCCTCAACGGCGACAATAGCTATACCATCAACAACCTCTACTTCTTCATGCCGGGTGTCTGGAGGATCACGTTTTCGACAATGCCTGACGCCAGCCCCAGCAACGCCGGCGTCTTCTTCTTCTGCGTCCCTGGCTAATCCAGGAGCCCGCGGTGAGTATCATTTGCAAACCCGCTTTCATGCGACTGCTTGGCGTTGCATCAGCCGCCGTCGTACTCGCAGAAGCGTGCAGCAGCGGCCAGCAGTCTGATTTGTCCCACGAGGCGCTCTTGGATGCGCAGACGTGCGCGGGGTGTCATCCGGAGCAGTACAACGAGTGGGCGGGAAGTATGCACGCTTATTCCTCCACGGATCCCGTTTTTCTGGCGATGAATCGCCGCGGCCAGCGAGAGACGAACGGCGCCCTCGGCAACTTCTGCGTCAACTGCCACGCGCCGGTGGCGGTCCACGAGGGCGCCACCACCGATGGGCTCAACCTCGACCAGGTCCCACAGCGGCTCAAGGGCGTGACTTGTTTCTTCTGCCACTCCGTCCAGAGCGTGGACGGCGCGCACAACAATCCCCTCCAGCTGGCGCGCGACGGGATCATGCGAGCCTCGATCTCCGATCCGTTTGTCACAAACCGGCTGCACGGCGCGGCGTACTCGCCGCTGCTCGATCGCGACCGGGCAGAATCGGCGACGATGTGCGGCGCATGCCACGACATCGTTTCGCCCCACGGCGCAGCGATCGAGCGCACGTTCAGCGAATGGCAGCAGTCAGTGTTCTCGCAGCCCGGAGGAGCGACGCCCGCGGGGTCCACCTGCGGGCAGTGCCACATGCAGCAGAGCACCGTCGACAAGACCGCTGCTGACGTCCCCGGGGCCCCCCAGCGAAGGCCGCACAGCCATACCTTCCCTGCCGTGGACACGGCGGTGACGCCCTTTCCAGATATGCAGCGGCAGCGGGGCCAGGTACAGGCGTTCCTCGATACCACTCTGCAGAGCGCTCTGTGCGTCGAACCGCTCGGAGGTGCCAGCCTGATCAACGTCATCCTAGACAATGTCGCCACGGGTCATTTTTTTCCGAGCGGCGCTGCCCAGGACAGGCGCGCGTGGGTAGAGGTTGTGGCCTATTCGGGCACCAACGTCCTCTATTCCTCCGGCGTTGTAACGGATGGAACTTCTGTCACCAGCCTCGCGGATCGCGACCTGTGGCTTTTGCGCGATTGCATCTTCGACGAAACCGGCTCGCAGGTTGATATGTTCTGGCAGGCGGCAAGTTACGAAGGCAACGCGCTGACCGCGCACGTGACGTTCGATCCCTCCGACCCGCGCTTCTATCAGACACACAAGATCAAGAGCTATCCGAGCTCGGGCGTGTTGCCCGCGACGCCTGACCGGGTCACCCTCCGCGTCCGACTTCAGCCCGTTGGGCTCGATGTTCTCGACGATCTGATCGCCAGCGGCGACCTCGCCCCGCAGTTTCGCGCCGCGTTCACGCCGTTCGCAATGGGCGGGACGCTGGAATGGACCTCGGCAGCTGCCACCGACATCTACATCGATCGGGCGACCGGCGCGTTCGTCTATTGCGTCACGAACACCAACCTGAACGTGCGGGCCGATAAATTCCCCGCCCCGATGCGCTCGCGCTGCGCGCCTTAAAGGCGATCTGTACTCGAGCTCTTCGATGAGGAACGAGTGCGAACGTCGATTGTGAGCTGCTCGCTCGCGGTGCCGCTGAATTCACAGAATAGACTTCCGTCTGATCTGGGCTCGATTTATCAATTCGCAGTCTGACTCACGCTCAGCGAATGCTTGAGCACGGAAGACGCACTTAGGTGGTGTCGCCCACTCTAACGGCGTCGCGACGCAGGGTTATGTCATTCAAGCATCATTCCGTGAACTCTGGCCGGTGAGAGTTCACGGGCCCAATTTCATGCGACACGGCGCCGGAGCGCTCGTGCTTAGTCGTCCCCCTCGTGGTCGTCTTCCCCGCGCCCGATCCGCGCCGCTTCGCCGGTGAGCCTGAGGATGTGCATCCCTGTGCCGACCCG
>DATFTC010000277.1:0-2762 GCA_035262305.1 Myxococcaceae bacterium
AAGGAAATAGAACGCGGCAACGGCGAGGTGACTGTTTTTCGAGCTGGTCGTTGGCGTACCTGCTCGGCTGCTCTTAATGCCGAGGTTCGCTGCCGCCTCGATCGGATCGCCGTTCAAGACCGCACGCAGCTTGTCGGCTACGAATCGCGCGCAGGTCCAAGGTACTGCTCCCAACCATGTCTGCTCATTACAGCGGTCCACGGTTGCGATGAAATCTGAAAGGACCTTCGTCGATGCGACCAGGTCGCCCTCTCTGGCCTGCTTCACTGTCTCCGCTATGTAGCCCGGCTCCGTCGGCAGTTGCAGAGCTTCGATTCCGGGCAGTGTGTATTCCTCAGGGCGCAGCATCGGCCCATCGTCTTCCTCGCGCGGGTTTGCTCCCATGGTTCTAACCTCCCAGAGCCCTATCGAGCGTGGAACTCTTCCGGATTGATGAAGCCATCGCCGTCAAGGTCGCATGAGTCGAATGTCTTGCGGAGTTCCCCGAGCTCCTTGTCGCTCAGTGCTGACATCAGGTCTCCTCAGGTCACGGGTGCGGCTTCCATGCTTGCTCCTTTCAATACAGTCGTTTCGTGCTATACGAAACAGCTGAGCGCCGGAATGTGAACCAGGTCATATTCCCAGCCGTCCGGCCGCATAGGGTGGGAAGCGGACCGAGCGACGTGAGTGCTTCAATTCGGCCTATTTTGTTGAAAAACGTCATCGCGGCGCCGTCGTATCTGAGACACTAGGGATCCAGGACAGTGTTTGGGAGCACTTCCTGATGATGGGTACAAAGGGCGGCGATCAAAACCGACTCTTCTACTCGTTCAACCTCGACAAGCACGTTCCAGCGGATCACCTGCTGCGCAGGATTGATCACTTCCTCGATCTCAGTGAGTTGCGGCGGCAGCTCGAGCCGTTCTACAGCCACACTGGACGCCCGTCGGTAGATCCGGAGCTCATGATCCGGATGCTGTTGGTGGGCTACTGCTTTGGCATTCGCTCGGAGCGTCGGTTGTGCGAAGAGGTTCATCTCAATCTGGCTTACCGGTGGTTCTGTCGGCTGGGCCTTGAAGAAGTGGTTCCGGAGCACTCGACGTTCTCAAAAAACCGCCATGGGCGCTTTCGCGAGAGCGATGCCTTCCGCCTTGTATTCGAGACGGTGGTGCAGCGGTGCATCGGGGAAGGCCTGGTCGGCGGTGAAGGCTTTGCGGTGGATGCCAGCGTGGTGAAGGCCGATGCGAGCCGAGTCAGCGGCTTCCCCGGCTCCGAGCTCGCGCGGCGCAAGCTGGACGGTGAGCAGGCTACCCGCGCAGTTCGCGAGTATCTGGCGGGTGTCGACGAGCAAGCCAGTCGGCGCCCGGAAGGCGACCGGCGCAGCATCTCGGCGACCGATCCGGAGGCCGAGTGGACGTGTGCGCCTGGTGGTCCAGCGTTCTTTGCTTACTCGACAAACTACCTGGTGGACGTTCGGGCCGGCGTGATCGTCGACGTTGAGGCTACGAGCTCGCATCGGACCCGAGAAGTGGCCGCCACCTGCACGATGATCGAGCGGACCGAGCAGCGCTTCGCGCTCAAACCTAAATGCCTGATCGGTGACACGGCGTACGGTTCGGGCCCGATGCTCGGCTGGTTGGTCGAGACCAAGCAGATCGAGCCCCACATTCCCGTGTGGGACAAGTCCGAGCGCACCGACGGTACGATCTCGCGCAGCGACTTTGTGTGGGACAAGGCAGCCGACGAATACCGCTGTCCCCGCGGCTGTGCGCTGCGCCGGGAGTGGCGCGCCTTCACCAATCCGCGCACGCACATCACCAAGGCCGACACGATCGTTTACCGATCCCGATCTGCCGACTGCGCGCGCTGCCCACTCAAATCTCGCTGTTGCCCGACCACGCCCTTCCGCAAGATCGCTCGCAGCGTCCACGAAGCTGCTCGTGACATCGCTCGGGCGCTGAGTAGAACGAGGCGCTATCGGCAATCACGCAAGAAGCGCAAGAAAGTCGAAATGCTGTTCGCTCACCTCAAGCGGATCTTGCGGCTCGATCGACTAAGGTTGCGCGGCCTCAGCGGCGCCAGTGACGAGTTCCTGCTCGCTGCGACCGCGCAGAACCTGCGCCGCATGGCTCGGTATCTCACGCGCCCGCCGCCTCAGCAATACCCCGCACCCGCGTAGTCGCCAATGAGGACCAGCAAGAAGAACCAAACAAAGCGCCGCGGCGCGAGAGATCCGTTGCCGGAAGCTCCCGAATAGCTCTCAACTGACGATCCAAGCCCAGAGTTTTTCAACAAAATAGGCCGCATTGAGCCAGTTGCTGATCCGGCGGCTCGCGAACTTTCAGCGACAAATCCGTCGCCCTAAACCGGTCAGTCAGAAAAGCGATTAGCGGACAAGCACGGTCACTAACGCCGCCGCTTCCCTTACAGAGACTTCAGGAACTCGACGATCGCCTGCTGATCCGCTTGGCTCAGCTGCTCAAAGCGCCGGGTGACATCGCTCGCCTCGCCCTTGTGACGGAGGATGGCTTCGGGGAATGTGAGCGAAGCGCCATCGTGCATCAGCATCGTGTGCGTGCGCACTCCCCAGAGCGGTGCGGTACGCATCTTGTTGGCGCTCGAACGATGGCTCTCAAGCGACAGATTCTTCCATTTGATCTGGTACATGTGCTTGCCATAGTGCTCTTCCATCGCGATGACGATGCCATCGCCCGTGCCGACGTCATGCAGCAGGAAGTCACCGTAGGGGTGGAAAGTCTTGTTGCCAAGGGCCGCGGGAATGG
>DATFTC010000278.1:0-4007 GCA_035262305.1 Myxococcaceae bacterium
CCAGTCCTCGATGCGACGGTATATGCCGAGGACGGATTCGTAGCTCCAACCCGAATCGCTAGCCTGGTTAGCAAAATAATCCCAGTCATTCTTGTGTCCGCGCGACCACATCATCCCATTGATGCTCGAAGAGCCGCCCAGTACCTTGCCCACATTAAGGGGGAGCCGGCGCCCATTGAGCGATGGATTAGGCGCCGCCTCAAACTTCCAGTCCCGTTCCGTTCCAAAATTGTTCAGCCACTGTTGCGCTTCTCTTACGCTTGGCACATCGTCGCTGCCTCCAGCCTCGAGCAGCAGCACCGAGGCGCGCCCCGTCTCCGCGAGGCGGCGGGCAACCACCGAACCGGACGAGCCAGATCCGCATACGATAAAGTCATAGGATGATGAAAGCCTTGCTGCGAGCTCGCGCTGAGTGGCTTGAACTCGGGCATCAAACCCCGCTGTTTCCAAATCACCAGCGGGATTGCCGGCCGTGTCCGGATCCATTCGAATTACTCCCAATTCTCGCTATTCGCCTTCTGGGCCCCAATCGAGCCGGGCCTGCTGACCTTGCTTTGATCCTAATTGCATGGGAGGGCAGATGCTCTCGCGAGATTGCCTTATCAGACACGGCCGATGCCGTGCGCCGTTGGGTTTGATTGCGTGGCGCGATGTCGTCGCGGCGGTTGGGGGAGTGCGGACGAATGGGCAGTCGCGCATGGCTAGTCATCGTGGTGTAAGCCGGCCGGCATCTAGGTTCCCCGACGGTCAGTGAATGTGTACCGGGCTGAAGCCCTATCCGCCGAACTTGATTCCGTACTGGGCGGCGAGCTCATGGACATTGCTGACAGCAATTGCGGGCGGCTTGGTGGGAGCGGGGGCATTGGCTGGAGCCGGAACGGCGGTCGCGTTCAGAAATCCCTCGAACCCTGAGGGCGAGAACACGAGAAGATAGTGGTTCTGGATGTTGCCGGAGTTGCGCAGCTGATGGGGGATGTCACGCGGCGCCATCATCGTGTCGCCGGGCTTGAGAACGAAGGTCTCGTCGCCGACAATGACCTCCAATTCCCCGGCAATAACGTAGTAGCTCTCGTCCTCACGTGTATGCGTGTGGCGCGGCACACCCATGCCCGGTGCAAGAGCCACCTCCAGCAGACAGTACGCCCCGCCAGTGTCTGCGCCCGCGAGACACACAGAACCGATGCCCACGTCGAAGTAGACGCGATCGGCTTTCGGCTGATGCTTGAGTGACGCAACTTGCCGGCTTGCGTGGATAGGGCTCGATACCGCTCTTTGCATGACTTGCTCCTTCATCGCTGAACTGCTGCTCATAGTCTCTCTCTCTCTCCAATCGCCCGGTGGCTTGCTTCTGCGTCCCACCGTGCTGCCAGGGATGTGGGGAGGTCTTGCAGTTGCGAAAACTGGGATTATTTGAACCATAACGTTCGAGGAATTCGATATGCCGTCCGAGCCAGGCACGCCGACGCTCGATCAGCTGCAGGTTTTTCTTGCCATCGTCGATGTCGGCAGCTTCGCGGGCGCGGCGCGAAAGCTCGGTCGAGCAACCTCGGTCATCAGCTATTCGATCGCCAATCTGGAGACTCAGCTCGGCATTTCGCTGTTCGATCGCGAGTCGACGCGCAAGCCGCAGCTGACCGAAGCTGGCCGTGCGGTTTTGTCGGAGGCGCGCAATGTCTCTAACGGCATCAATGGGCTTCGTGCCAGGGTACGGGGCCTGCTTCAGGGTCTCGAGGCCGAAGTCGACCTTGTTCTCGACGTGATGCTGCCGGCATCGCGCGTGGTAGACGCGCTCAAGGCTTTCCGCGCCGAGTTTCCAACGGTGTCGCTGCGGCTCAACATCGAGGCGCTCGGCGCTGTCATGCAAATGGTGGTCAACCGCGTGGCCACTCTAGGAGTCGGCGGTCCCTTCGACGAGGTGGTTCCTGGCATCGAGCGCGTCGGGGTTGGTACAGTCGAGTTGATCCCCGTTGCCGCACCCAATCATCCACTAGCGCTTGCGGGACAGACAACTCCGGGGGCTGGACGCGGCCACGTGCAGCTCGTGCTGACTGACCGATCGTCGCCTCACGCGCCGGATCGTGGCGTGATCGGAACACAGACGTGGCGCCTTGGCGACCTCGGCTCCAAGCACATTCTCCTGAGGGAAGGCATCGGCTGGGGCTATATGCCTGAACCGATGGTACGCGAAGACGTCGAGAAGGGCCGGCTCGTTCACCTCGACATGGCCGAAATCAAGAGCGGCTCCATTCGCTTGTTTGCGATCTACCGCACAGACACGCCACCTGGGCCAGCGGGTTCGTGGCTCATCGCTCGGTTCGCTTCGCAGTCAGAAGTCGGTAGTTAGACAGCGAAATGCGGACGCGATGATTGGCGTAAAGTAGTCACAGCGACGGCAGTCGACTGAGCGGAGTCAGTTCAAGCGTCTGACGGACGTGGTGTGTAGACGCACTCCAATTTCAAGCCGTCTGGATCCGCAAAGAATACGGCGTAGTAACCGCCGCCGTTGTTGTACTGGGGGTAGTCAGCGGGAGCGTCGAGCACCTTTGCGCCGATGCGCTGCAGGACCTCGTAGATACGGTCTACCTCCTCTCTGCTGTCCACGCCCCACGCGACGTGGTGGAGGCCCGGCGAAAAACGGTCATGCGGTCGGTGCGCGCCGTCAGCGCTTGCTTTCGCGAGCCCGATCGAATGGACTCCGAGTGGCGATAGGAGGTTCCATTCGAAGCCCCAGCTCTTTCGCTCAAGCCGATATCCGAGCGCCGAAAGAACAGCGTCGTAAAAGGGAAAGGCCTGGTCAGGGTCGCGCACGGTGAGGATGAGGTGATGAATCGCGCCACGCATCGCGAACCTCCCTTTCTGCTTCGGCCAATCGCTCCGGCATTGGAGCTTGGGCCGTTTCTTGAGTCTTAGCATATGCTCGGAATTGGCGGGCTCTTGCTGCCCAAGGGGGTGCTTGAGACCGCGAGCGCGCTCGCGGTCGCGTCGTCCAGAGGCGACGCAGGTGCGGGAGTGTGCGCTTTAATTTCTAAAGCTATGGGTACTGCTGCGCCACCGAGTTCCGTCGAGGCCTCAACAGCGCTAGCAAACGGTCCGGGAGAGGCGCTGTGGAGGAAGCCGATTGTCGGCTTGCCCGAGTGCTGTGCCCAGGCGGCCAACGGCGCGGCCGTGGCGGCGCTGAGGAGGGTTATGAACTCACGGCGTCTCATCACGCCGGAACATACACGCCGCGTCTCGGCGCTGCCACCGCAACCCGATCCCATCGAATGGTCGGCGGCACCATCCTATTCGAAGACCTCATCGGCTCGGCCGAGCAGGGAGAGTGGGAAGTTGATGCCGAGCGCATTAGCCGTCTTGAGGTTGATGTACAGCTCGACTTTAGTTGATTGCTGGACCGGAAGGTCGGCTGGCTTATCGCCTTTGAGAATCCGGCCAGTATACAGTCCAGCTAGGCGGTATGAGTCCGTAATGGCAGCTCCGTAGCTTAGCAGACCTCCGGCCGCAGCGAACTCGCGCCATGAATATACCGCCGGCACCGCGTGCCGAACTGTCAGTGCGGCGAGCTGTTCGCTCGAGCTGGTAAAGAATGGATCGGTGCCGATCACGAGCCCGCCTGCTCCCAATTGGTGGAACCTTGCGAAGACTGCCTCAAACTCACTTTCGTTGCTAGCATTGAGTACTTGAACCTTCCGCCCGAGGATGCCTGCCGCAGATAGCACCTCGCTAACTTGGGGCTCTGTAAGAGCCTGGTCGGCCGGGTTGACGAGAAGCGCAATAACGGTCGCGGTGGGAAGTAGCGCGTGCAGCAATTCCAGTCGCTTCGGCGCTGACTCGACATTCGATTGGGTCACGCCCGTTATGTTGCCACCAGGCCGGCTGAGGCTGGCTACGAGGCCAAGTTGGACCGGATCAGCGGCTGTTTCGAAAACGATTGGAATGGTCGAGGTCGCTGTCTTTGCCGCGAGCGCCGCCGCGGTGGTAGTTGCGGCAATCACGGTCACCTGACGATG
>DATFTC010000279.1:0-11043 GCA_035262305.1 Myxococcaceae bacterium
CCGGGTGCGTCCCTCCTCGTATCAGAATCCTTCCATCTCGGGTTGGGGTGACGATCCGCGCCGCGTTGTATGGGTTGGTTCCAATGCTCGTGATCAATAGGTCATCCATGACGCAGCCTGCATGCACCGCGGCGGCGAACAGGCGAGATTGGCCACCGGGCTCGACTACGTCGCCGACCAAGTAAAACGAGCCGGATATCTCCGCAACATGCGCGACGAGAGCATTCGGCGAACCCGTATCGATTATGCAAACATCACTGGCTTGACCCACCCCAGACGGGTTTTTGTTTTTTCCACAGCCAATATGCGTTGCCACTAGAATCAAGGACAACAGAGGAACAAACCAAGCATGCGATTTCATGTTCCCCTCATTTGACGCGGGCTCTCCTGGAGGCGCCGATGATCCCCGAGGGAGCATCGAATAATCAGCACTGTGCGTCAAGCGAAGCCAACTGATCCCAGACCGTTCCCGATTAGCGAGATCCAAAATACTTCGACTTGTATCTCCTCCTCCCCGATCAACAGCTAGTTCAAATGAACAGCGATATGGCAACTCGAGAGTCCCGGATCCCGCAAGAACGCAAACCCCGCGGCCGTGCTACGCACCGGTCCCCAGGTACAGATAAGGCTGGTTTAAGGCTGGTTCTGTCGACTCTCCCTTCCCTCCGAAGCGAACGTTCTACCCTCAGCAAAGCGCGGCAGGAGTGTGTCACCCCGCCGCGCAGGGATCGCCCGTCCCCTACGCCGCCGCGAAGGCAAGCATCGACCTTATCACGCAAGATCTCGCCGCTCAGACCGGTCCATTCGACGTTCGAGTGACAGCGCGAGCTGGATCGCGGGGATCATCCTCGACGTCGCAGGGGTCGCAGCGATGGTTCGGCGACTGTTCCTCAGGGGAACGACACGCCAGTCCACTCGGTGCTCATCGTCCACAGGCGCTCGGCGAAGTCGCGATCGATCGCCCAGGGCCTCACCCCGCGCGCGTCGGGAGCGTCGGCGGCTACCGCCTCGGCAATGTCACAGTCCTCGCAGTAGACACCGCCCATCCCGTCGAGCTGCCCGCTGGTCGCACACCAAACGCTCGTTGCCGCTCCCTGCTCCGGAGTCTTCAGTGGGGAGATTGCATTCGAAGCAGAGACTGCGGCCTGAACCTCCTCGTCCGTCATCGACCGCATCAGGTCGCTGACGACCGCCCCGGGATGGACCGCGAAGGCGCGGACCCGGTGTGCTTCGCCACGTGCGTCGAGCGCAACCGCGAAGAGCACGTTCGCCGTTTTCGACTGACCGTAGGCGATCCACTTGTCATAGGGGCGTCGTCGGAAGAACGGATCATCGAAATCGACTCCGGCCCGGCGATGGCCTCGCGATGACAGGGAGACGACCCGCGCACCGCGTGCCCTGCGCAGGGCGGGCCAGAGTCGCCCGGTGAGCTGGAAATGGCCGATGTGGTTGGTGGCGAGCTGCGACTCGAAGCCCCGAGCATCCCTCACCAGCGGAGTTGCCATGATCCCTGCATTGTTCACGAGAAGGTGGAGGGGACGCCCGGATTCCAGGAATCGGGCAGCGAATGCGTCAATCGATGCTGGATCGGCCAGGTCGAGGCTCTCGAGCTCCACCCGATCCATCCCCGCCAGCGCTTCGCGCGCCTTGTCGGGCGTTCGCGCGGGAACAATCACCGATGCCCCGGCGTCCCGGAGAGCGCGTGTCGTTTCCAGCCCGATCCCCGAGTAGCCCCCCGTGACCACGGCGGTCACCCCATCGAGCCTGCGGTTTTCAAGCACCTGACGCGCCGTGGTCTGCGCGCCGTACCCCGAGTGGATGGGCTCTTGCTTGGTTGGCATGGGGGAAAACCTAGCGCCCGACGTCGAGCCGCACCACCCTGCCTCAGGGACAGGCATCTCCAGCAGCGCGACGGCACCGGAGGCCAATCCATGGGATGGCCCAAGTGCTTGGGACACTTCCGCAGCTCCGGGCGCCTGGTTGCTTGAGCTTGATGGCTCTCCTGCCGGAATCTTGCGCCTCGCAATTTCGGAGAAGCTTTGCCCGGCCATCTTAACGTACATCGTTCGTCTCACCCGTGAGAGAGGCGAAAGATGCGAATAAAGCTCACGGGTATATTGGTAGACGACCAAAAGAAGGCGCTTCCAAGCCGAAGTCTTTCGGAAAGATTCTTGCGCTCGGCCGCACTTCTGATACCGGGATCGATATGGAACGTCGGGACTACACGTTGTACTGCGAGAAGTGCGACTGTACTTGGCACGTTATTGGTCTGATCGATCGTGGTTATTCTGATTTCATGACAGTTGCCTGTCGTCGTTGCCAAGATCCCCTTCAGGAGATTCGCGCAGACTGGGGGTATGAAGTTATCGGTGTGCGGTCAGGGGATTTCGGAGGCGCAGTAAGCCAGGCAGTTATCCTCGGCAAGGGCTGGAAGAATCCGTCCAGCAAGCCGAGAGCGAAGAGCCTGCGATAACTTCGAGGCCCATCCATCATTATCGGCGCGTGTTGAAACCGATCCCGACCCCCCCGGCATGTTATTGAGCCTCGCCTGGGTAGCCAGACACTTCTTCACAGCCAGGCATCGCGCATAGCGCTGTCGAAATCTGAAACCCGACTGCACCCGGCATGTCATTACCAACCGGTCACCCGCCTGTTTTCCATTAAATCTCTGCTTAATAAGGGCAGGAACCTATCAAACGCGGGCGCTCAACCGCCCCCTTCTTTGCTACTGCGTGTTTGATGTCGCGTTCGGTGGGATTGGCTGCGGCCCAAGGTCCGTCGCTTCGTCCGTTGCTCCGGTGATCTGGCTCGAGCGGATCTGGGCAATGGCAAAGTCCGACCCCATCGAAACGACAACCTTGGCGATCACCGGGTTCGTACACGAGACTGCAAACAGTCGAGAGCCACCGCTTCCTTCCACGTCACGAACTACTCGGGCGACCTCCATGCCAGACGCATCTTGGAAGCTCGCCGTCATACGGAACACCCCGGAGAAGTCAGGCTCTGCTTCTAACCCGGCAACGGACGCATTGCTTGTGAAGGTGACTGTCTCGGTTGTTGCGCCCTGCGTCCATCCGACGAAGGGCGTAAAGCTCTCAGACTCGGGCGGAAACGACCAAGCGAACCATGAATTAGGCACCCGACGGACTTGGACGGTCGGATCGAGAGTAGCCGCGAGACTCCCGTCTGAGTTTAAGCACATGTTGGTGGTGGACCATTCCGGGGCTCCAAAGTTACATTTGCCGGTGGAGGTTCGATACGATCCCACCGGTTGCATGATCGGCGTACATTGCCTCGTCACTTGGTATTGATTGACCACCACGTCGTCTAAATAGAAAGAGTCGCCGTTGGCGTTGTAGTAGAAAAACGTCACATCAGTATTCGCAGAGGAGGCTGGCACAGGACCGATAGCGACATTCATGTAGTCGAAGTCGCCAGTGTTCGACCAATCCAAGTAAACGTTTCCGTCCCAAATGACGCCGAACTCAGAGGGTTGGGAGGCGTTTTGGGAGGCGTTGCGCAGCCAGAACGTGATCAAATATGTCGCGCCGGGCGTCGTCGGGATGGTTTGGGTAAGGGTCCCATAGGGAGTCAAAGGACCCAACGAGGCTCCAAAATTACCGGTGTGCGCGACAGCGTCGCCGGTAACGAAAGTGAAACTCGTATCTCCATCGTTAAGCCAATTTTCGAAGGTGCCAGTTTCAAATCCGCAGTTTTGAACGAGGTTCGAGGGATCCGCGTCGCACGCGCTCGGATCATCCGATCCGATCTCAGATTGTGGTCTCTCTTTTGCGATTGCCAAACCAGGCAACAGCGCGCACAACAAGGCTGCGATGTAACTTCCCAAAACAAATCTCCAATGTTTCTTCACCGTGCTCTCCCTTAAAGGTAGTAACTTGAAACAAGAAAAACTAAGAGACCTTCACTCGCAGCAATGCTAGACAGTCAATTCCAAGTTCTAAACTCTCCCTCCCTTCTGAAGAGTGAGACCGCTCTCCACTGCTGAAACGTCACGTCCCTCGATTTGCACTGATGACGCGCGCCGGCGTCAAGAGATTTTTCTCGGTTGTCTATCATTGGACGCTCTCGGTGGGAGGGCCGCAGGGGTCTGGTTTGACATTCAGTCCTATTCACGTCCAGTACCAGGGTCTGGTTTGACGATCAGTCCTATTCACGTCTAGTGCTATCCGGTGCTCGTGCGGCTCCTTCTTGACAGGATTAGGAGCGTTTTTGTAGAAGCGCACCACTTCGGCCCGCTTCCTTGAAGCCTTCACCAGGGAGGGGGATCTGGATAACGGCGTCGATTTCCTTCAACACGGCCGCAGTATCTGCGATGGCGTTTACGGCTCGCGAGTGACGGGGAAGGCTCCGGCGGCTGTACAATCACTTGGTAAAGAAGATGCGACGGAACTCTTTGTCAGCGTTGTATCTAGGGGATACGAGGGCCAGACCAATTTCGCTTCGAAGACGTATGTCTTCAAAGCGGTCGCCGCGTGACAGAAATTCTCGATAACTAGCCGTTAGCATCGCCCTCCCGGCGCACTTGGGGGTAGAATGCAACCTTCATTCTACCCCTGCGTCGCCGGAGTACCCCCCTGATGGAAATCTTCCTGACGTTCGCAGCTCACTCCACGCAGTCGCAGGCCATCCGAAGCCACCAAAAAGTGGGGCGCGAATTTCAAGCGCCGTACTAGCGAGTGGTGCCCGGATGCTTGACAAGTTGCGCGCGGCTGTAGAGCAGGGTGAAGCCTTGCTTGTGCCCGTTCTGCTGAGACTTCGACCCCGGTTGGGTGGTCATCAGCGCGAGTGTGCAGCCGCTCTCGAAAGCATCGGCCAGCCTTCGCCGCAACAGTGCGGTCTGGACACCGCGTCGGCGGAAAGCCGGCAGCGTCGCGGCGCCGCAGAACTGGGCAAGACCGTCATCGAGCCGACACGTAGCGACGCCAACCAACTGCCCATCGACATGGGCGCCATATCGCCGGAAATCTGCAATCTGGAGGCAATCGCGAAGCGCTCGCTCCAGGTCTGCGCGCGGTGGAAGCGGCTCGGCTTTTACGCCCTGCTGGTCCGGGCTCAGAAAGCCGGTGACCATGACGTCCATCCAAAGCTCGTCGTCGCCGTGCTTCATGACCGCAGTCTCGATCGCGTCGTCGGGACGTGCATTGGCATCCTCGCGTGAAATAACTCTTCCGAGCACGTTCTCGAAACCCTGCAGCACGTACCCGCGGTGCGTCAGCTGGGCGGCAAATGCCGGATCAGCCAGAGTTGACACCTCGGCCTGAAGCGGAGCGCTGCGCGCGGCGAATTTTTCTTCGATCGCTTGCAAACGCTCATCTGCCGGCAGGGCGCCGAAGCCAACGCCGATCATCTTGTTGATCGGAGAAGAAGGCCCGGCGTAGACGGCCACCCCACCGTCGACTTCCTCGACGAAGGCGTCAGGCTGTTGCTTCCTCTCGACCACCGCTCGACCCAGCGCCGCGGAAAGCCGCGCCTCAGCGCGATCGATCCGAGCTGCGAGCTCAGTGGGGACGAACATTGGGGATGCCTTACGTCGCATCCAGGCCTGCCAGCCTGGCGGGGCGGAGATCGGGTTTGATCAAGTGGATCACGGCCAATGCGACGAGATAAGCCGAACCCACGGCGAAGAAGATCGCATAGTAGTTTCCGGTCAGCTGCAGAAACCAGCCGGTGGTGGCAGCGACCAGCATCCCGCCGATTGCGCCAGCCATTCCACCCATTCCCACCACCGAGCCCACGGCTCGGCGCGGGAACATGTCGGACGCCAGTGTAAACAAATTTGCCGACCAGCCTTGATGAGCCGCCGCGGCAAGGCCGATGAGAGCAACGGTGGTCCAAAGGCCCGATGCACGCGAGGCGAGGATGATCGGCGTGACGCACAAAGCGCAGATCAGCATCGCCGTCTTGCGCGCCCGGTTGACGGTGGCTCCTCGCCGGATCAGCGCCGAGGAGAGCCAGCCGCCGCCAATGCTGCCCACGTCTGCGATCACGTAGATCGCGATGAGCGGCGGCCCCAGTTTCGAAAGCGTGAGCCCGTAATGTTCGTTCAAGAATTTCGGAATCCAATACAGATAAAACCACCAAACCGGATCGGTGATGAATTTGCCGATCGCGAAGGCCCATGTCTCGCGATGGCCAGCCAGCTTCAGCCACGAAACGCGCGCCTGCGATTCCTGCGGGTCGCTCCGAATGTGATCAAACTCGGCTCTGGACAGCCCTTTGTGTCGCTCGGGTGCGTCATAGAAGAGGAACCAGAGCAGAAGCCACGTGAAGCCGATCGCTCCGGTTACGATGAATGCCGCTCGCCAAGAATACGTGAGGGCAATCCACGGCACGATCGCCGGCGCCACGACGGCGCCCACGTTGGTGCCGGCATTGAAAATCCCGGTGGCGAGGGCACGCTCTTTTTTTGGGAACCACTCGGCCACGGTCTTGATCGCCGCAGGAAAGTTGCCGGCTTCGCCCAAGCCGAGCCCGAACCGCGCCACGCCGAAGCCGAAGGGTGTCCGCGCCAGTGCGTGGGCCATCGCCGCGAAGCTCCAGAAGATGAGCGCAAACGCATAACCGAGCCGAGTGCCCACCAGATCCAGCAAGCGCCCGACGAATAAAAGCCCGAGGGCGTAGGCGGCTTGGAACGCAGTGACGATGTAGCCGTATTCGATCTCATTCCAGCCGATCGCTTGCTGCAGAGTTGGGGCGAGGATTCCCAGCACCTGACGGTCGATGTAATTGATCGTCGTCGCAAAGAAGAGCAGGGCACAGACTACCCAGCGAACGGAGCCGACCCGTTCCGCTTTCGCACTTTGCACGCTCGCGCTTTCACTTCGAGCTAGGTCCGCCATGCGACGCCCGCAGGAAACTCATACTTATTGAGAGACTCGGGCTTCATCGAGATGCTGTAGCCCGGCGCGGTGGGTGCAACGTAGCGCGCTTCGCGGATGACGCACGGGTCGATGAAGTGCTGGTGGAGGTGATCGACGTATTCACAGACTCGGTCCTTCAGGCTCGCGCTCACCGCCACGTAGTCGAAGATCGACAGGTGCTGCACGTATTCGCACAAACCCACGCCGCCCGCATGCGGGCAAACGGCGACCCCGAATTTCTCCGCCATCAAAAGTATCGCCAGGGCCTCGTTGACCCCGCCAATGCGGCAGGAGTCGAGCTGGAGGAATTTGATCGCCTTCGCCTGCAACAGCTGCTTGAAGATTACCCGGTTCTGACACATCTCACCGGTGGCGACGCCGATCGGAACGACGGCTTTGGCAATCGCGGCATGGCCGAGCACGTCGTCGGGGCTCGTCGGCTCCTCGATCCACCAGGGATCAAAACGCGCCAGCGCCTTTATCTGCCGGATGGCTTCATCCACGTCCCAACACTGATTGGCATCCATCATCAACAGGCGCGTTTGACCGATTTCCTTCCGCATCAGCTCGGCCCTGCGCAGGTTGTCTTCCAGGTTGCGGCCGACCTTCATCTTGAAGGCATTCCAACCCTGCGCGAGCGCCTCCCGGCAAAGCCGCCGCACCTTTTCGTCTGGATAACCGAGCCACGCCGTTGAAGTGGTGTAAGCGGGATAGCCTCTGCGCCGCATCTCCGCCTCGCGCGAATCCTTGTTGACGAGGCGCTTCTTCAAGATTGCCAGCGCTTGCTCAGGTGAGAGAACGTCTGTGATGTAGCCGAAGTCGATGCACGATACGATCTGCTCCGGCGAAAGATCGACCAGGAGCTTCCACACCGGCTTGCCTTCCCGCTTCGCCCAGAGGTCCCAAACCGCGTTGATCAGCGCGCCGGTCGACATGTGAAGGATGCCTTTTTCGGGTCCCAGCCAGCGAAGTTGGGTATCCCCAGTGATGTCTCGGTAGAACCCGCGCATCTCCGCGGTGATCCCCTCGAGCGACCGGCCGATGACGTGCTGTTTCAATGCCTGCACCGCGGCAACGCACAGCTCATTGCCGCGGCCGTTGGTAAAGGTCAGACCATTCCCTTCGAGGCCCTGGTCTGTGGTAAGCGTTACGTACGTGGCAGAATAGTCGCCGAAGTTGAGCGCATCCGATCCATCCCGTTCGCGGGAGGTTGGAAAGCGAATGTCCCGCGCGCGCACGTCGGTGATTTTCACTGGTTCACTCCACTGGCAAGAAATCCGCCGTCGACGGCGAGGATCTCGCCGTTGACAAAGCTGGCCGCCTCCGAGGCGAGAAAAACGCACGCTCCCTGCAGCTCCTCGAGCTTGCCGAAGCGCCGAAGCGGAGTGCGGACGAGAAACTCGCGGCCTCGCTCGGTGCCGTCGAGCAGCTGGCTGTTCAAGGGCGTCCGGAACACTCCGGGGGCGATGGCGTTGACGTTGACGCCGCGAGGACCCCACTCGATAGCAAGCGATTTGGTTAGCGCAGCTACGCCCGCCTTGCTGGCGCCGTAGGCGGCGACTTCGTACAGCGCCACGAAGGAGGAGAGGGAAGCGATGTTGACAATTCGCCCATAGCCCCGCTCGAGCATGGGACGGCCGAAGACTTGGCAGGCGCGCAGAGTTCCGGTCAGGTTGGTCTCCAGGATTTCCTGCCACTCTTGCTCGGACACCTCCAAGGTGGGTGTCCGGCGGGTGCGGCCGGCGCAATTGACCAAAACATCGATCTTGCCGAACGCATCGAGCACGTTGGCAACCGCTGCTTGCAGCGACGACCGATCGGTAACGTCGCAGCAGACCCTCAACGCTTTGCGGCCTCGAGACTCGACTTCGGCTGCGGCGACCTCTACCTGGTCGCGCCGGCGAGAAGTCGGAATCACATCGGCGCCCGCCTCGGCAAGGCCGCGCGACAAGGCCAAGCCGATGCCGGAAGTGCCGCCCACCACAACCGCCGAACGGCCGGCGAGGCTAAAGGCCGGCAGACTCACGGCCGCCTCGCTCGTTTTCGGGGCCGCCCTCTCTCTGCCTGCTCCTCTCCGGCTTGCGCCTGCCGGGCCATGTCGAGGTGCTCGCCCATCTGGCGTCGGGCTTCGTCCGGATCGCGCGCCTTGATTGCGCGATAAATGCGGCGATGCATTTCCGCCGACTCCTTGACGTCGGTGGCCCGCTCGATGGTGAGCCGGCGAACTTCGTAGACCAATTCGGAAACCGCTTCGATCAGCGTCGCCAGCACCGGGTTCTGCGAGCCGGCCGCCACCGCGCGGTGAAATTGGATATCGTGTATCAAATAGTCCTGCGGCGCGTCGACCGAGGCAAACATGCTTGCCACCTCTTCGGCCATCGACGCCATCTGCTCGTGCGTCGCCCGCGCCGCAGCCAGGCCGGCGGTTCCCACCTCCAGCACCCGGCGCGCCTCGAACATCTCGTCGCGCGTAAACCCGTGGAGCGCGGCCAAGAAACGCAGCGGCCCGTCGGCCAAGCGCGGCGGGCCATCGGGGATAAACGTGCCCGAGCCTTGCCGGGCATGTATCACGCCCATCGCTTGCAGGGAGCGCAGCCCCGAGCGGAGCGAGGGTCGGCTGATCCCTATCTGGCGCGCCAGGTCTCGTTCTGGCGGCAAGCGATCGCCAGGCTTTAGGCGCCCTGCTTCGATCAGCCGGCGCACGTGCTTGACGACTTGCCCACCGGCAGCGTTGTCGTCAGGCGACTCAGAGCTAGTGGTCAGACCTTTTCTCATGCCACGGTTGAATTGGTTTGAGCTTCGTATCGCCGGCTGCGCCTCCCTGTCAAGTGCGCGAATCGCTCGAGATCAGCTTGGCAACGGCAGCACCGATTTCTGGGATGCCGACTCGTTCGCCAGGATGCAAGCGGTCGCAGACTTCAGCGCTCTCTCCGGGCCGCAGCGCAGCGGCGCTCCGGTGCGGACGGCGGAACAGAAGCCGGCGATTTCCAGACCGTAAGCCGCCACCCGGTCCATCTTCTCCCCGCGGGCTCCGTCAATCGTGCGCCCAGCTGCATCCGCCGAGCGGCTCTCCGAAGCATCCATCACCGGGTTCGAGCTTTGCTTGGTGACCTCGATGGTCGTCGCTTTGGCCTCCTCTTCATTGAAGAGGAACGCCTCCGTCTCACCCTGCAAAATCAGAGTGCCCTTGGTTCCCAGGTACTGCTCGGAGTAATGGTCAAACTTGTTGGACTGGATGGAGGTGAAGGTCGCGGTCCGCCCTTCTGGATAGTTGAAAGTTGCGTAAACGTGGTCGTTGACCTCCCGACCGTCCTTGTAGCGGTAAATTCCGCCGCTGGCATATACCGAGGCGGGCTGCGAGTGGAAAAACCAATTGGCCACCGCTACCTGATGACTCCCAAGCTCGGCCATCAATCCTCCCGAGTAGCGCCGATACATGCGCCAATTCAGCAAGTGCTCCCAGTCCGGATAACCCCAGGGCTTTGGATCAAAAGGCGAGGGTGGCGCTTCCTCGTTCCGCCGCCACGAGCCGTTTCGGTGCCAAACGAGCCTGGCAAAATAGACATCCCCGAGCACTCCGGGAGCGATGATGTTCAAATACGCGGCCTGATACATCGGGTTGTAGAAGCGCTGGTAGCCGATTTCGAGCACTCGCCGATTCCTCGTCGACGCGGCGAGCATTCGCTGAGCGCTGGGGACGTCCCAGGCCATCATTTTCTCGCACAAGACATGCTTGCCAGCGTCCAGGCACCCCACCGTGATGTCCGAATGCGTCCAGAGCGGCGTGGCAATCAAAATCGCCTCAACATCTTCCTTGGTGAGGACGTCCTTCCAATTCTCATAGAGGCGCGGTTTCGGCCAGCCGTTCTTCGCCAGGCCGTCCACCGCCCTTTCCAGCCGTTTGGGATTGATGTCACACAAGGCCCGGAGGTCGATGAATTCCTTGCGACACTGGCCCAGCAGCAGCCTGCCTTCATCGCCCGTTCCAATCATCGCGGCCTTGACGGGCCCACCAGCAAGCGGACCTTTCAGCGCAACGGTGGTGCCCAAGGCGGCCAGTGCCGGAGTACCGACGAGGGCTTTCAGGAAATTTCTTCTGCCTATCGTTTTCTGTTCTGGGGTCAGAGTCATGAGTCGAAAGTTGAAAGCTGAAAGTTGAAAG
>DATFTC010000280.1:0-9404 GCA_035262305.1 Myxococcaceae bacterium
TGTCAATGAGCTGACCCGCGCCGATGTGACGGCAGTAACGGTCTTTCAAGCCACCATGCCCGTTCCCGGGCGAGTGATTCCAAACGATCCCGAGGTAGAGAGCGCCGTGCTCAACGGCGAGCAGCTGTTCCGCGACATCGGTTGTGCAACCTGCCACGTCCCGGCCTTGCCCCTGACAGCACTCGCCTGGATATACACCGAGCCAAACCCGTACAACCCGCCGGGCAATTTGCGAGACGGCGAAGCGCCGACGCTCGCTATCGATCTCACCAGTGACGAGTTGCCGGGGCCACGGCTCAAGGTCAACGAATACGGCGCAGTGATGGTGCCGGCCTTCACCGACCTCAAGCTTCACGACATTTGCACCGGCCCGGGGGATCCCAACGCCGAGCTCCTCGACCAGCAGGAGGTCGTCGGGTCGAGCAATTTCTTCGCCGGCAATCGGAAGTTCATCACCCGCAAGTTGTGGGGCCTTGCGAACCAGGGTCCCTTCATGCACCACGGAAAATTCACCACCATGCGCGAAGCGATTCTGGCTCATTCCGGCGAGGCACTTGACTCGCGAGTGGCATTTGAAGCGATGAATTCAAAGGAGCGCGATTACGTGATCGAGTTTCTGAAGTCGCTGCAAATACTTCCGCCCGGAGCGAAGAACCTGATCATCGACGATGAGCGCGGGCGTCCGAAGCGTTGGCCGCCGCGCAATGATCCAAAATTGGCGGATTTCTCGTTTCAGTAGGTGCGGAACTCGGCGCCGGCAGGCTGCCATCAAAGGAGGAATGAGCGAACGGAGGTGTCCAGCCGGACACCGCGGATGGGCACGAACGAGCTGCTTTGATTTGGGAGGAGTGCGATGAAATCGAAACATGAGATGAGCTCGGACCACTCTCACGACGGGTTGGGTCGGCCGCATTTGTTCCATCGGCCGCTGACGCGGCGAAGCTTCATCGGAACGGTCGCAGCCGGAACCGGTGTCGTGCTGGGGTCCGGGCTCGGGCTCGGGGCAATTACACTTCCTCGGCTCGGCTCGACGCGCGCATTTGCAGGCGGCACTGCCGACCCCCGCCCACTCCCCGGAGGAGTTCTTCACCCGCCGTCGGGCGTGTTCATTCATCACTTCCCGCCCGGCTCCGCCAGTGAGCCGTCGCAGATTTCGGACTTCCGCGGGTTGGTCGCCAACAGTCGAGTGACCGGAAGCGGGATCGGAGTCGACATGAACACCGGTGCCGAAACGCCCCTGACCTTCCAGGTGGACATGGGGATCATGGACGGTCTGTACATTGGCCAGGACGACCGGCGCCACCGAGGGGCGTTCGCCTTCATATGACTGGACCTCTTCACAGGTCCGTTGGACCTGGCACATCAAATCCATGATTACAATCCGGGATCCGATCCGGCTACGGCCTTCTGGGTGATTCCTGTCTCGGCAAGTGAGGCGCAAGTGAATTTGGAAGCCGAAACCGCTTCGCTCCGTGTCGAGAACCTACCGGTTCCCGATTTCCACGACGTGGTGAGGGCGCTTCAGCAACAGCCTCCCATGGCGACGGCGATGCTTTCGTTCGACATCGAGTGGAGCGGCGTGCTGAGGCGGTTGAGGATCGAAAATGAGACGGACGGTTTCGCCGGCTCCTACGTCGAGGATAAGGCGACGGCTGAGTGGTCGGCGGGGCAGGACGGATTCAAATTCGTCTCCGACCCGGCGTCCACGTCGCAAAGCGTCTACGCGGTGATCGGACGCGAGCGGAACGGAGTCTTCTTCCGCGGGAGGCACGACGAGGACGACGACTAAGCCGGGCCGAGCTCTTCGCTGGACGTGGTCAACTGATTGTTCGAGCGTGGTCGCAACGCCGGCGAAGGCAAAAGGAGACAAAATGAAACGAGATATCTTCTTGTCTATTATTGCCGCCAGCGTATGCGTTGGCATCGCGGTTTCCCGCGCAGAGGCACGCTGCTCAAACGCCACTCTCAGGGGTCGATATGTATTCCACACGGATGGAATCGTACTTCCTGCCGGAACCAGACGCGTGAATCTTGCTGTGATTACCTTTGATGGCGCGGGGCACTTTGAAAATCATTTCACCGTAAATGATAATGGCGTGGTCACGCGCGATGTCGTTATCAGTACTTATCAGCTGAATGCAGATTGCCGTGGCACGACAGGAACAGACGCGGATTTGGTCGCCTTAGAAAACGGCGAGGAATTCTTTACCATTCCCGCCACGACGGGTGGTCCAGTCCTCAATTTGGGTTTTGGAAAGAGGCTAGGCCCTGCGCGGGGTGACGACGACCACGGCGGTAATGAGCAGTAAGCGAGGTTATCATCCTTAGGGCGTTGAGCGATGCCTTAACCAGTGGTGGGCCAAACTTTCGCCGCGACTCCTTCCCAGATGGCACGCGCGGGGCTCAGTAGGTGGACTGCTCCGTCAGAGCTCCATCCCCCACCCCGCCAGAAACTCACGAATCACTTGGCGGGAGTGCTCTGTTGGCTTGCCGATTCGCAGTAGGTCGGCCTTCAAATCGGCGGCACTCTGATATCGAACCTCGCGATTCTTCTCCAAAGCCCTAGCGATTATCCGCCCGAGCTCCACAGGCAACTCAGGATTCGAGAGCAGCGGCGACCGAGGTTGGACGTTGAGAATTGCATCAACCGCGGTCGCATGACTCCCAGAAAAGACCTGCTTGCCCGTGGCCATCTCATACATAACTGTCCCAAAGCTAAACAAATCGCTGCGCGGGTCTGGCTGTTCACCACGCAATCGCTCGGGCGAAAGGTACGGCACCGTCCCCATGATTGTTCCCGCTTGCGTGAGGGACGACCCACTTCCATCTGCGGGCGAGGAGATTGCGGCGGGGTGACCTTTGCTTGCGTTCTCGGGCGTGGTCATCATTCTCGCCAGGCCAAAGTCAAGAATTTTTGCTTGGCCTTTATCCGTCACGAAAATGTTCCCCGGCTTGATGTCCCGATGGGTGATTCCCTGCTCATGAGCTGCTTGCAGGCCATCGGCAATTTGAACCGAGAGCTCAATCAGGCGACCCGTCGCAAGAGGTCGGCCGGCAATACAGGCAGCCAGCGTCTGGCCACTCAATAATTCCATCGCAATGAATGGCCGCCCTTCGTCCTCCTCGATGGCGTGGATGGTGCACACGTTGGGATGACTCAGTGCGGAAGCAGCTCGGGCTTCGCGCCTGAATCGCTCGAGCGCCTGCAGCTCCTCGGCCCAGGTGGACGGGAGAAATTTGAGCGCGACGAACCGGCCCAGTTTTGTATCCTCCGCCTTATAAACGACGCCCATCCCTCCCTGCCCAATCGGGCCGATGATGCGGTAGTGGCCTACCCGCTGGTTTGGCTGGAGAACGGGTAGTCTTTCTACTCCGGGTAACGTCGTTTCCGTCCGCTCCAAAAAGCTGGGCGCCGCGCACTCGTCGGACGAGATGAGCTTCTGCACGTCTTCGCGCAGCGAAGGGTCCGCTGCGCACGCGTGGGCCAGGTACACGGCGCGGTCGTCCCCACTGCGCTCAAATGTGGCGTGGAATAATTCTCGAATCTTTTCCCAGCGCTCGGCTGTCATGCTGGTGCCCTCTGGCTGATTTGCTGATGCAGCCATGCTTTGGACATCGCCCAGTCGCGCTTTACGGTGCTCGCCGATACATGGAGAACCTCCGCCACCTCCTCGATGGACAGCCCCCCAAAGAATCGCAGCTCCACGATTCGGCTATGCTGAGGGCTGAGTCGCTCCAAACTCCTCAGAGCCTCATCGAGTGAGAGCAGGTCCCGATCGCGCGCTTCTGGGAAATCGAATGCTTCGTCCAATGAGAGTTTGGATATCGCGGCGCCGCGCTTGGCCGCGTCGTGTTTTCGGGCGCGATCGACCAAAATGCGCCGCATCAGCTGAGCCGCAACGCCCACGAACTGTGCTCGGTTCTTCCAAGTGGTGTGCTTCTGCTCCACCAGCTTGCAGTAAGCTTCGTGAACCAGCCCGGCGCTTTGAAGCGTATTCGTCGCCGGCTCGCGGCGCAGATAGCGGCGCGCCAGGCCGCACAGCTCGGCGTACACCAAGGGCATCAGCGCCTGGAGCGCCTCTTCTTTGCCTTGCCCCCATTCGACCAATAGCCGCGCAACCGGGTCCGGTGCGGCGGCGCTCATTGAGCGCCCTCCGGGTTCCGTCCGAGAGCCTGCTCCGTTTATCGGCGTCCCCATAGCCATGTCCAGGGTGCTCGACCAACTCGAGCGAAGATCGTGTGACCTGATTTCATCGCCGATTACGCGTTAGCAGTTAGAGCATTCGGGAATCCGTTGAATGTGAAGAGCCTAAGGTCGCCGGTTAGGAGGTCTCGTTTCGAATTCGAGAAATGAAAGCAATGACCATGCCGACGTGTGGCGATGCCACATGCCCGAGCGCGGCAACACAACCATTGGAACAGCTTCGCTTCGTCCACTCGCTCAGAAGCGAACCTTCCGCCGGAATCCTCGACCGCGTTTCCTCAGCTCCCGGCAGCAGTCGGTTTCGGATCGGGGTGCTACAAACTTCGCCGTAGCATGCAACGGTTGCAGTGTTGCAGTTGAGCCGGCTAGCGAACCCAAGTCGAGCTCGTTGGCGCAGCTGGTCTCGTTTGGGGCCAAAGTAGCTTTACCAGTTCAAATTCCTGCCATTTTAGTTCGGGCCGGCGATTGCTTTTGGCTTGGCCCGCGCGAAAGCCACACAACGCGCTTTCGCATCCGCAAGCACAAACCTGCGGAGCTGTGATCCGAAATGGCCGTACTTCTCGTTTCTACAAGAAGCGACGAAGTCGCGGTCACAAATCTCATGGCTGGTGGTGAAGCAATTGGTCGAGATACCAATTCCACCAATTGATAACCGGCGGGCGGTTCGCTTCGACCCTCGCCCCAAGGGAATACCGAACTAACTCGAGCGCTGGATCGAGTGACCCAATTTGCTCGCCGATTACGCGTTAGTGGGTGGGCACTGTTGTTCTGACAATTAACCGTGGGAGATCGCATGAAACACCTTTTAAAAGCGTGCAGTCTTTTTGCTGTACTCGGATTCTTGGCGTCGAATGCCTCTGCGAGCGCCACCAGCATCGAGACAACCTTGACCCTGGATTCTGACGGCGCAACCGACGGAATTTACGGACACAAGGGTCAGGCGGGAACCATCGCCATTCAAGCGCTCGATGGGATGACGATCCTGGACTTTTCCCTTTCCGGGCTCACACCGGATTCGGTCTACAGCGTCTGGTTGCTCCTGGATACAGCACAGAGCCCGTTCGTTTCCGGGACGTGTCCCAATTGTGTCGCTCGCGACGCGAACACCGGGACGCTGGCCAACGTGTACGGATTCAGTCCAGGAGCAGCGGACAATGCCGGCTATACGGCGGGAAATGGAATCGACCCGAACGGGTTCGTGGCGGATGCCGACGGCAACGCAACCTTCACGATCAATCTCAATTACGATATTTTTCAGCCTGCCTCAGCGCCGCTTGTGCTCCGCGCGGGCACTACCGAAAGCGTGCCCGTGACGCCGA
Source organism: Myxococcaceae bacterium (assembly GCA_035262305.1). Taxonomy (GTDB): domain Bacteria; phylum Myxococcota; class Myxococcia; order Myxococcales; family Myxococcaceae; genus DATFTC01. Next base: position 5,524 of record DATFTC010000280.1, read on the forward strand.
TGCCGGGTTCCTGCGTGGGCCTGCAGACCGGGGACTTCCCTGCTGCCGTCGATTCAGGCTTCATGCGCGTCTATGACCCTTCCATCGTTGCAAACTTGCCCGGAGTGTCTCCTGCATACGAAGTGCTCGACGGGAAACTGAAGCCTCGGCTGGTGCGCGGCACCGTTACCGGCTTCGAAATCGCGGAGCACTTTGATGGTTTGACCCATGGACATCGACCGGGTTTGCACATCGGCAATCCGGCCGCCAGCACCTGCGGCGACTGGGAAGGCCGGCTGAACGGACGTCTCGCGAACGCGATGCGCTAGCAGGAGCGACAAATCTCATGAAACACCAAGTTTACAAAGTCGTCACCACGGCGGGTTTGGTTACTGTAATGGCTGTTGGTCTATCGGCCTCAGTCGCCCACGCGCAGAACAGGCAGAGACAAATAACACTTACCGCTGCAGGCAACACCGACGGACCCTACGGGCTTGCCGGCCAAGCGGGATGGGTAACGATTAAGGCAAGTAATCTGGGAAGCATTCTTGAATTCTCCGTTTCAGGCCTCAAACCGAACAGGGTCCACAGCGTCTGGTTGGGGTTTGACACCACGAGCTCGCCCTTTTCTGGAGAACGTCCCAATTTCGTGGCGACCGATCCGCAGACGGGAACTACGGCCGACGTCTATGGATTTGGCCCAGTGGCAGCGGATAACGCCGGCTTTACCGCGGGCAACGGACTGGACCCGAACGGCTTTATCACCGATGACAGAGGAAGCGCGAAATTCACCATCCAGCTCAATTACGACATTTTTCAACCGGAGAGCGCGCCCGTCCTCCTTCGCCCCGTGGTTAGCCAGACGGTGTCGGTGATGCCGGATCCCAATAGCGGTCGGTGCATTCCTGCCGATGCAAGCTCAGTTCAGTCCTGGATCGATACCGGTTACATGCGGGTGTTCGATACTTCAATCGTTGCGGAGCCACCTGAAGCCTCGCCCAGCTTTCAGGTGCTTGATGGGCAAGTGAAGCCGAGGCTGGTCCGTGGCAAGGTTTCCGGTTTCACCGTGGCCGAACATTTCGACGGCGTGACGCATGGTCACGTTCCGGGTCGACACATCGGCGACCCTGCCGCCCTCGGCTGCGGCGAATGGGAAGGGCGCCTCGGGGGAAACCTGGCTGACGCCACGAACTAAATGCCAATCGCTCGCTCCATGCATCGCGCGTTTTGCGCATCGAGGTACGCGGTGAAGTCATGGAGGCTCAGAATTGTTTCGCCGCGAGGCCTGGCTCTCAGCGGCAGTCGGTCGGCGACGGCCGCGCTCGTCCTGAGCGCGGCGCTGAGCTCGGTAAATGCCGGGGGCCAGGGATTCATCTTTCCAACACCCGGTTCTCCACCGTTCGATTTTTCCAACCCCTACTATCAGGAGAACGGCATCAATCCGCCGACAATCAGGGACCGGGTCAATGGCAATGACGGCATCTCGGTTATCGACCAGATCCCCGACGAGCGGCACGACAACGTTCGCGTCATCGAGACGACCGCTGGCTATGACGCCTCGGGCAGCTTTCTTTCCTACAACATCATGGGGACGCTCTTTGAAGACTCGTTCACACCCGACTTACGAGGTATCAGCGCTCACGAGACCGCCAACAAGTTTCGGGCGTTTCTCTTCCCCAAGCGCAGCGCCGGTCAATTGTGTCCGGCGCCGAGCTGCCGCCGGCAGGACAACGTCTTTGATACGACGATGGGGTATCTGAGCAACAACCCGCTCGGGCTGTGGAGGATCACCTTCGTGAGTTACACGCCGGCGGCCTTGAACACAGCCAAAGGCAAAGCAGCCCTTGCCGAGCTCGCACGGCGAAACGGGGTCGATCTCGATGGCACTCCGGTCATCAAGCGACTCTCCGAGATCGGCGAGCTCGAGGCCGAGGGATACGTGCTATTGCGGCAACGCAACGAGGACGGGTCAGACGGATTCCCCTGGGTCATATGACCCATCATCGCCGACCCCCGTGGGGGGTCCATTGCTCCAGATGCGTATCCGGTCCTTGTGCGTCGCGACGGCTCGGCGATCGATCCGGTGACGTTCGACGAATTCAATTGCCTGCAGCAAACCGGGGACTTCTGCCAGGATCAGAACATTGTTTTGCGCCCGTTCGTTCAGGCGTTGCCAATCCCTCCCATCGCGCAGCCGGTGAACGCCCTCAACCCGCCCCCCGATCCGAAGGCCCATCAACAGTACGAGAAATATCTGCCCCAGAAGCTATACGAAATTCATGTCCAACCGTTCCAGCATCGCTTTCATCCGGACCTGCCGCCCAGCACGATCTGGGGATACAACTCCATCCATCCAGGCGCGACTTACCAGGCGCGCTACGGCGAACCAATCCTGGTCCGCTACTACAACGACTTGCCGCTCGAGGGTAACGACGGCTTCGGAAAACCTGAAATCATCACGCACCTGCACAACTTCCACACCGCCTCCGAAAGCGACGGCTTCCCCGGCGACTTCTATCCACCGGGAATGTACAAGGACCACCATTACGCCATGGCCCTCGCGGGCGGCAATCCAGACGAGGCGCTGAACACGCTCTGGTATCACGACCATCGCGTCGATTTCACCTCGCAGAATGTCTACAAAGGACTCGCCGGGTTCATGGAAATCTTCGACGAGCGCGACTCGGGTGACGAGAATGATCCGAACCCGAATGCGTTTCATCTGCCGAGCGGCGATTACGACGTTCCGCTCGTGTTCATCGACCGAAGGTTCGACGCGACGCCGGACCACCAACTGTACATGGATGTTTTCAACCTGGACGGCTTCCTCGGGAATCAATACACCGTCAACGGCGCGATTCAGCCTTACTTCAACGTCGCGCGCCGCAAGTACCGCTTCCGCCTGCTCGACGCGGGGCCGTCTCGTTTCTACCAGTTTGCGCTCAGCAATGGCCAGCAGATGACCCTGATCGCCAACGATGGCAACCTGCTTCCTGCGCCAATCAACGTGGACAGCGTTCGCGTCACGGTCGCGGAGCGCGTGGACATCGTGATCGACTTCTCGAAGGTGCCGATCGGCACGGAAATCTATCTGTTGAACATCATGGATCAGTTCAACGGCAAGGGCCCCACCGGCATTTTCCTCGATCCGTCGGCAGCGCCGCAGCTGCTCAAGTTCGTCGTAGACCGCGATGCGCCCGATCCAAGCCAGATCCCCCAGCGAATGCGCGAAGTGCCCACGATTGACACCAGCGAGATTGTGCAGACGCGGACGTTCGTGTTCGACAACCAGCAGGGCGCTTGGACGATCAATAACGAGTTTTTTGATTTCAACCGCGTCTCCGCCGTGTGCAAGCAGGGCACGGCGGAGAAGTGGATTCTGAAGAACGCCAGCTTCGACTGGCAACATCCCATCCATATCCACCTCGAGGAGCACCAGATTGTCTCCAGAGGGGGAGTGCCGCCGCCCGACTATGAGCAGGGCAGAAAGGACGTCACCGTGCTTCTGCCGGGCCAAGAGGTCCAGGTCATCATGCGGTTCCGCGACTGGCTCGGCCGGTACCCGATGCATTGTCACAACACCGTGCACGAGGACCACGCCATGATGTTGCGCTGGGACGTCGAGCCATGAAGACAGGATTCCTTTTGGCCGGGGGTCTCATCGCGAGCTTTGTCGCGCTCGGCGACACCACGCGGCTGGTCCATCCAGCGCACGCCGGGCAGAGCCTTGCTGCCGCTGTGTCGATCAACGCAGCAACGCCATCGAGTCCTGTGCGCCACCGGCCGTGGCAGGGCCGTTTCCCAAACGTCGACCTGCAGACGCACGAAGGAAAGACGGTGCATTTCTACGACGATCTGATCAAGGGCAAACTTGTCGCGATTAATTTCATGTACGCCACATG
>DATFTC010000281.1:0-4214 GCA_035262305.1 Myxococcaceae bacterium
TGAAGCCGTCGGGCTGGTCATAGGCAGCATCCGATTGCGTGCGACTTTCGTCGGCCGGCCGGCACTATAAGTACTCGTGCCGATGAAAGGCTAGAGCCCTGCGTGCGATAACGAGGCCGAATCGCTCACTGCTTGCTCTTCCTAGAAACGGAATCGACCTATGGCGAATTTCATGCTCATTTCCAGATGACAATGCAGAACTCGCATCCAGGCCCGTGCTCTCTGCGTGGTGGAACATCGCATTTCCTCTCAAGCATAGTGCTGTGCAGAGGTCGTGCCGGCGCCGGCAACTTTGGATTGCGTTGTTCTCTAAGGCGTCACGTTCCCCGCAGGGTTGCTCGCTGTGCGTATGCGTTATCGGAGCAACGCGACGATGCCCTACGCATGCTCGCGGAGCTCGAAGAGCGCTCCAAACGTGAATACGTCCCGCCGGCGGCCCCTGCGCTCATCCACACCGGGATCAGGCGTTCGCATGGCTCGACAGAGCGTACGCGGAGCGGAAGCTAACACTGCAACGTCGTCACCGTCCCGGTTCAAAGCGGAAGAACGTCCCGTTTCCCGACGAGCCTCCCCCGCCGGTCACGCCATATAGAAATCCGTCGGTGCCCTCAATCAGCGCGCCGTAATAGGGTCCCGCGCCGTCCGTGCCATCGAAGCGATGCAAAATGAGGAACATGCCATTCGGCGTGACTTTGAAAATGATTCCGGCTCCGGCAATGGTCGACCCTCCGGGGCCGGTGATGCCGTACAAGTTGCCGTCGCTCGCGAGGAGAAGACTGGCAATGGGATTATCTCCCTCTGAATTGTCGAGTGAATGGATATTTGCCAGCATTCCATCCGTCGTAATCCGAAAGACGCGACCGCGGATGTATTGGCCAAACGTCGTCCCCCACAGCGCGCCATCGTTGCCTTCGACCAGCTTGGCCTCGGGCGAAGGGCTTTCCCGGCTGGCGTCGAAGGCGTGCAAGGTCGTGAAACCGCCGCTCGGCGTCATCTGAAAAACCGTCCCACCCACTTGCCCGAAGCCGCCGTCACGCGTCGTCGTGCCGTAGAAGTTGCCGTCGCTGGCTTGCAGCAGGGCGGCAAATGGATTCGCGCCGTCCGTTCCGTCAAAAGAGTGAACCCCGGTGAAACTGCCGTCCAGCGTCAGCTGGAAAATCATCCCAGCATTATTCATACCGCCGTTGTACGCGGTACCGTAGAGGTTGCCATCGCTTCCTTGGATCACGCCAGAAGTGGGATTGGCTCCGCCGATCCCGCCTGGAAAGGTATAGAGGGACGTCAGATTGCCGTCGACGCCCATCTTGTAAACAACCCCTTGGTCGCCACTTTCTCCTCGCCAGGTCGTACCGTAGAAGTTCCCGTCGCTCGCCTGAATGAGACCATTATTGGGCGATCGCCCGTCGGCACCCGTGAAGGTGTGCAGCGTCGTCAGCGCGCCGTCTGTCGTCAGCGAGAAAAGCGTCCCCAGACCGACGCCCAGAGGGCTGGTGCCAGTCGCGCCGTAGAACTTGCCGTCGGTCGCCTGAAGTATTCCCAGCGGCCCGCGTCCTTCCGGATCGACGAAATTGTGCAGCGTGGTGAGGCTGCTGAGCGGCGCGATCGCAAAGATGGTGCCCCTTCCGTTTGCGCCGCCACCTGAGGTCGTTCCATAGAAATTGCCATCTTGTGCCAGGCGAAGGCGAGAGCTCGGAAACGCGCCCTCTCGAGCAGTGTCATTGAAATAAAACAGAGTTGTCAGTACTCCGTCGCCAGTGATTGCAAAGAGAGTTCCGTAGTGAGGCGGCCCCCCTCCCCCTGTGCCCCCGTACAACCTTCCATCGTTTCCCGGCGTCAGTGCGACCGAGTGCACCTCGTCATCGGTACCGCTTGGGAAGGCATAGATTGTGTTGAAATCGCCGCCTGGGGTGAGCTGAAAAATCGTCGCACCCCCCAGCGTGTTTACGGTTCGTCCGTAGAAATTTCCGTCGGCAGCTTGAACCAAACCCGCGAAAGCGCTGTCCCCCTCGGCGAACGAGTAAAGCGGAGTCAGCTGCCCGTCTTGAGTGATTCGAAAAATGGTTCCTCCGCCAAAGGCCCCTCCAGTCACCGTGGCGCCGTAGAAGTCGCCGTCGCCGGCCTGGATCAACGAGCTAAAGGGATTGGCGCCGTCCGCTGCGCCGGTGAAGCGATAGAGCGTGGTAAAGTCGCCATCCGGAGTGATTCGGTAGACAGTGCCGTTGTCGCCCATCCCGCCGTAAGCGGTGGTTCCGTAGAAGCTGCCGTCGTTGCCCCGAGCCAGCTGATCAGCGTGCGGCTTGCTCCCATCATCTCCACCGCTGAAATAGTGCAAGACAACGAGCTCTCCGGCAGTCGTGACCTTGTAGACCATGCCTGCCAGGGTATCGTCCGTCGCTCCGTGCCAGTAGGTGGTGCCGTAAAAGTTGCCCTCGTCGTCTTGCACGACACCAGAGATCGGACCCCAACCCAGCTGATTTTCGCTGTGGACCGCCGGAAACGAGACGATTGTCATCGGTGAGCCATCCGGCGCGAGCTGAAAGAGCGTGCCTCCGTAACCGTACGTCGTCGGCGGAAACAGAGAGGGAACGACGTTGCAGCTGGTCCCAAAAAAGCTACCGTCGGCGGCCTGCACTAGAGGTCCCGGATAGTGGAATCCCTCCATGCGGTCGAAGGAGGCGAGCGTGGCGACAGATTGGTTTTGCTGCGCAGCCGATGGCTTGGAAGCGCCGAGGATGGCGAAACAGACAATGAAAACGGCCACCCAAAAAGAATTTGCTTTCCCCCTCACGTCGGCCGCTCCTTTCGCAGAGTGATATTACAGTAGGGACGCGATCGGCTTGTCTACCGCACTGGTTTTTTGGAGCGCGCTACTTCCGTCGGCGGACAGGCAGACGCACCTCGAACGATGGCGACCGATTCTTCCCTTCGCCCGAGACTATGGTTTTTGCGAGTCGGTCAGGTCGTCCATCTCACCGCCGCCCAGGGTCACCGCTGCGCTGGGCCGCGGAAGCCTGAGGTGTAGCCCCGACATCTGCGCGGACAACGGCTGGGTGGCGACGACGGGACTTGCGATCCGATTTGGATGTGGTGGGAGCATCAGAGCACATCCGAGCAAGATCACGAGAGCGCCAGTTATCTGCAACAGCGAACCTGCCTGGTCCCAAGGGTCGTTGCCCGACTCGGTCTTACGGGCTCGTCTGCAAAGTCCGAAACCAATTGCAATCCCCACCACGCCAAGCCCAAACATCAGCTCCGGGGTGATCATGGTGCCTCCTTCGCTGCGTAGGAAAATTCGAACGCCGCTCGATCGGCAGCCGTGTCGGTCGCCCGTTGCGCCATGAGGATTGCCTCGGCCTCGCCCATCCCGGGTGTGGAGGCACTCCAGGCTCCCAACCAAAGTCCAGAGATGAATGTCAGTGCCCCGACCGCTGCCGCGACGACTATGAATCGCGGCTGACTGCCAAACTTCGACTTCGTGGTCTGCTGTTTCATCGCTCCTCCTGTCTTTTCGCAACCGGTTTATGCAGGCGGCGTGCCGGGACTGGCCGCCGGGCGCAGGCGTCCACCAACCTGAGAGATAGACCGGGACACGTCACAAAAAGGAAGTGATCGGAGCGGCCGTGCTATCGCACCGCTTTCAGCGCCAGGCTTGCGATCTCCGCCGGTTGAAAACCGCCCACGTCAATGCGTGTCTCGACCGTTGGACCGGCGCATTAGGGGTGGCGCCACCGTGGTGCTATGTGGTGCCTCGGCCACAGTTTGGACCGGGTCAAACGCGCGTTGCCGCTCAGCAACACGAACTGCCTGCGCTGCTGCCGGTCGGCAACCACGCAGTTTGGCGGACGCATCCAAGGCTCCGACTAATCAGCTAGCAGGGGTCGGGAGGGATCCGCGCTAAGGCGCAAGACTGGTCGAGGTGGTCCTCATCATGTTCCCTAGCGCGCGATCGCCAAAGTTCGCAGAACGACGGCTTCGCTGTCGCGCGGTCGGCTGATCCATGACAAGAACGAGTTATAGAGAACCAGCCAGGCAACCAGCAACGCGACTCCGAGCCCTAGTTGACGCATCGCTCTCTTGGGCACCCATCTGACTATCTCGCTCACGTTGCCCTCCTTGTGCTTGTGCACATGGGGCAAGTGATCGAGGCGACTTGATTATCGCACCGGGGGGTGGGGGTATTCGAAGCATTTCCGCGAGCGCTCTGCCCAGGGCTT
>DATFTC010000282.1:0-4244 GCA_035262305.1 Myxococcaceae bacterium
TACGCCAATGGTTTCGTACGGGAAGAACAGATGAAACGTCTTTTCATGCGCGAGTATCGCGCTGCCGAGGCGCAGGGCGAGCGCTTCCTCCTTAGAGCCAGAGGGTGCCCGCGCAGGTGGCGGCCCGATGGCTCATGTCGACAAACTTGCGACTCGGCGCGCGGTGGCTAGTGGGGCATGGGTGTGACATTTTGCCTCGGTGTGACTGAAAGGCTCAGCGCCAAGGCGCGCCGAGCTTTGCTCCGTCTGCCAACCAATCGACACTGAGCCGACAAAGAATGGCCTGGATGCGATCTTAGCTAGGCGATCGCCAACGGCTCCTCCAAATGGCACTGAATCTGCACGGCTACAGAGTAGCTCGCCGACCTAGCGCAACCACTGTTGTTTCCCGCGGGGGGTCAACCAGAAACGCCCACACCAAGGAAAGGAAGGTGCAGTGTCTATGGAACTGACTATGGAACCCCGCCGTTCTCCCGATTCCTTGAGACGTTATCTCGCCGAACTCAAATACTACGAACCACTATCTCCAAAGGAGGAGCGCAAATTGGCGCGCCAGTTTCGGGCGGGAAATCTGAGAGCTGGGCAGCAGCTGGTGATTGCGAACTTGAGATTCGTGGTCAAAATCGCCCGCGAATATCGTTCCTATGGAATCGCGCTCGGGGATCTCATTCAAGAAGGAAACCTCGGATTGATCAAGGCGGTTCAAAAGTTCGACCCCAGCAAGAAAATCCGGCTCATTTCCTATGCAGTGTGGTGGATCCGAGCTTACGTTCAAGACCACATTCTCAGGAATTGGTCGTTGGTTAAGCTCGGTACTACCCAGGCTCAGCGCAAGATGTTTTATTCGCTGGCAAGAACGCGTCGCTACCTGGAAAACCACAGTGGGGAACATGAGCAATGCAGCCTGGAGAAAATCGCTCGGGTGTTGAATGTGAGCCCTGCGGCGGTCGAAGAGATGCAGCAGCGCATGAAGAGAGGTGACGTCTCGCTTGAGGGGCGGGTTGGGCGCGATGGAGAAGGCGATGAGGCGCCGCCTGCTCATTTCCTCTCCTCGCCGGAAATGTCGCAAGACGATAAATATGCGAAAGAGGAGGAAGCGAAGATGATCAGGGAGAACGTTCGGTCCGCGGTCAGCCGCCTCGACCGCCGAGAACGCTACATCATCGAGCAGCGTGCGATGGCCGATCGACCGATTACCTTAACACGGCTGGGAGAGTACTTCGGCTTTTCTCGAGAGCGTGCGCGACAAATCGAGATCCGGGCCAAGAAAAAACTGCGCAATCACCTCGAAGAGCTGCACAAGCTCGCCGCTTAGCATCGCAGGGACGCCGCAGATTGACGGTGGTTTGCCGGTGCCCGACCAGGTTGGGGACGAGGTTGTCGGTCCTGCGGACGTCTACCAGCCAACAATCCGCCGTGCAAAGCAACGGGATACATGGTAGTTGCGTCATCCACCTTCGAACGGAGAAACGCGGATTGACGCGTGTTCTGATTGTTGACGATGACCGTTCCATGTGTGACCTCATTTCCGAGGCACTGACCACTAGTGAGCGGCGCGTGGTGTTCAAGACTTCTGCCGACGAGGCTCTACAGGCCTTGAAGGAGGAGGATTTCGACGTCGTCGTCACAGACTTGAGCATGGCCGGGATGACCGGCACGGACCTCTGCCGCCGACTGGTTGACAGCTATCCCGATGTTCCCTGCGTGGTGATGACGGGTTTTGGAAGTCTAGAGACCGCCGTTGAGGCAATCCGAGCCGGCGCCTACGATTTCATTACCAAACCCCTTGAAATGACCGGGCTCGCGTTGATCATCGAGCGCGCCGCGAAGCATCGGATGCTCAACAACGAGGTCAGGCGCTTGAGAAAAGCTTTGGCGGGTACGCGCCCCTTGGAGACGATGCTAGGGGAAAGCGCGGCGATGAACGACGTGGTCAAGATTATCAATCAGGTCGCGGACTCGGAAGCCACGATTTTGGTCAGCGGCGAAAGCGGGACTGGCAAGGAACTCGTGGCTCGCGCCCTGCATCAGCAGAGCCGCCGCAGCCAAGGTCCGTTTGTCGCCATCAACTGTGCCGCCATTCCCGAGCCAGTGTTAGAGAGCGAGCTGTTTGGGCATGTGAAAGGCGCTTTCACCGACGCGCACGCCAGTCGAGCAGGGCTCTTCGTCGACGCTAATCAGGGAACCGTTTTTCTGGACGAGATCGGTGAAATGCCCGTGGGCATGCAGGTGAAGCTGCTGCGAGCACTGCAGGAGCGAACCGTTCGCCCGGTAGGTGCGTCGGTAGAGGTACCTTTTGATGTGAGGATCATCGCCGCCACCAACCGAGACCTTGAAACTCTCGTAGCGGAGAAGATTTTCCGGGAGGATCTCTACTATCGGATCAACGTCGTACGCATTCATGTTCCTCCGCTGCGTTCCCGCGGAAACGACGTGCTATTGCTTGCCCAAGCATTCGTCGACCGGTATGCCGCACAGAACGGGAAGGGCGTGAAAGGCATTTCAGCCCCTACCGCGGAAAGACTTTTGACCTACGACTGGCCGGGCAATGTTCGAGAACTACAAAATTGCATCGAGCGCGCTGTCGCTCTCACCATTTACGACCAGATTTCAGTTGACGACTTACCGGAAAAGATCAGCGCCTATCGCCCGACACGATTGATTCTTGACACCCAAAATCCTGACGAGCTACCGCCAATGGAAGAGGTCGAGCGGAGATACATTCGTAAGGTGCTCGAGTCGGTCGGAGGGAATAAGACCATGGCTGCTTCGGTCCTGGGCTTCGACCGGCGCACGCTTCACCGGAAATTGCAGCGGCCGGGGATGATGGGGGATGGTGAACCGGAAGGAAACGCCGTTTCTTCGGGTCCCGAGTCTTGCAAGCAGTAGTCGTCATTCGATAAGAAATTCAACCAGTTAGTCGCCCCGTCGCCTTAGATCGGCTTGCGCAGCGGCGTTGCCTGGGCTACCCATGGTTGCTCTGGGGTCAAGCGTCCATGAGCAAGCAGACTCGAGGGAAGGGCCGCGGTACCAGCACGCGGTCGTCGACAAGCAGGCCTAGCTGGGCAGACCTCTATCAGCAGCTTGAGGAATTGAGGTCGAGCGTCGCTCGGGAGAGAGCTTCGTTCGACCGTATGGCGAGCCTTCAGGAGGTGACCGCGGCGCTGTCCGAGGCACTCACCACGGACGACGTCATCACCGCTGCGGTCGACCGGGCGGTCTCTGCATTGGGCGCGAGGACCGGCGGCCTTTGGCTCGTCGACAAGAAGAGCAAGGTTGCCCAGCTCAAGCATTCCGCGGGCGACGACAGGGCCGCCCTCGAAGGATTCGCAGAGATTCCGCTGGAAAGCTCAACGCCGATGCCAGTCACCAGCGTCATCCGTACGGGTAAAGCCGTCTGGATTGAATCGAGCGTTGAGTTTGAAAGAAACTATCCCCAGCTTGCCGCCACTATCCAGCCCCGCACGCGCGACTACTCTCTTGCCTGCCTGCCGATGAGGGTCGAGGCCCGCTGTATTGGGGCGCTGGTATTTAACTTCGATGTCGCGCAAAAGTTCAGCGAGGGCGAACGTTTCTTTCTGCTCGGAATCGCCTGGCACTCAGCGCAAGCGCTCGAGCGGGCGCGCCTCTATGAAGCCGCGCACGCAGCCAGCGATTGGACCGCGCGCTTGTTGAAAGTGACATCCGCCTTTTCGCGCGCGTCGACGGCCAAGGAGGTGGCGGTGATCGCCGTCTCGCTCGGGGTAGAAGCACTTCAGGCGCATGGGGGAGCACTTTGGTTGATCGGCGCCGGTGCCGATGAGGCCGAGCTGATCGCCGAGGTGAGAATGGATCCGGCAGCGACTGAGCGCTTCCGTCATATCTCGTTGAATGCAAACATCGGCCCTGCGGAAGCGATTCGAACCAACGCGCCCATCTTCTTGGAGTCCCTCCGAGACATTACCAATCTCCACCTAGACCTTCAGGATTTGTCCCCGCTCGCGGGAGGCTCGAGAGTCTATTTGCCCATCTCCGTCATGGGTCGGACCCTCGGTGTTCTTGGTTGTTCGTTGGGGACTTGGCGAAGTTTCTCCCTGGCCGAGCGCTCGTTTCTGATGGCGTTGACCAACCAATGCGCGCAGGCCATGGAGCGGGCGCGTTTATTTGAGTCGGAGCACCAAGCCCATCGGGATGCCGAAACCAACCGCCGCCGCGCGTCGTTCCTTTCCGAGGCCAGCGCACTATTGTCGAGCTCGCTTGAATAT
>DATFTC010000283.1:0-2707 GCA_035262305.1 Myxococcaceae bacterium
TGCCCAGTCAAGTTTGCCTCGCTCGACGATTTGATGCCTTGCGAGCCCGGCGAATACGGCGTGGTTTTGACGGCTGCGTTGTTCCGCGGTTTCGTCGATTTGGGCGCGAAGGTGACGGAAACGTTTTTGCTATTTCTCAACGCCGATTTCATCATTGCCGACGGATCCTACCGGCGGCTCGCCGAACTGATGTGCGAAGGCAAGCGCGTCATTCATGCGCCAAGCTTCCGCGTCGTGCTCGAGGAGGTGTGGCCGCAGCTCGCGGCGCGGGTCGATGCGGAGAGCGGCGTGCTAGCGGTCAAGCCGCGCGAGATGGCAAAGCTCGCCTTGACCCACAAGCACCTCACCGTGAAGGCGCGCACTGTGAATCAGCGGCTCTATCATCAGTGGTGCATGGATCAGTTCTATTGGTACGTCGATGAGGAGACGCTGGTGGGCTACCAGTGGCCGGTCGCTCTCGTCGCAATCAAGCCGGAGCGGGTGATCACGCAGCCGGTCCTGGTATGGGACTTCGGCTACCTTCCAGAGGCGGCGCCGACGCTTGAGCCTTGCTTCCTCGTCGATTCCGATGATTTCTTCATGATCGAGCCGCAGAAGCGCGTCACCGGGGAAGAACTCGTGCGTCCGGGCGGAATTTCGCTCGATGCCATCGCCAAATTTCTCTCCGACTGGACCACCCGCGAGCAGCGTCGCTGCGGACGACAGCTCCTGACGATTCATGCTGACGACCTTCCGGTCGATATCGACGACGTGATCGCGGAGTCGCGTCGCTATATGAAAGAAATCGAACGCCGACTGCCGCCTGAGCCCCAATCGCATATCGGGCACGTCCAGCTCGGGCGCTGGTTCACGGAGACGACCCGGCGCCTCGAAGAGAGAAGCGCTGGAGGCGGCAGCCTGGCGGTGTCGACGTCATCCACGGCCGAAAAGGAAGCCCGCGGACTGTCGCACATTCTCCGCTCGGTCCACACCGCGCTGTTCGGTCCGTTGCCGTTCCTGCGACCTGCGCACCCGCTGTGGCTTGATACTTTCGATGTCACCGCGCAACTCGTGTCGTGGAGCCGGGCTGGTCAGCGGATTCTCTGGCTGTGCTCCCGCGATTCGTTGTTCAGCAGCATCCTGAAAGACCGCAGGGATCCGACGAGCCTCTTGATGACGACGCCCACGAATCAAGCGGTGAGCGGAGATTTCTTCGATGCTTGCTTGTGCGAACTCAGCCCATCCGAGCTTACGATGCTCCCGGCCTTGCATCGCCGCATCCGCACCTTGGTGAGAAACGGGGGCAAGGTCGTTGTCCACATCAACAATCCTCATTTGGCGCCGGTCGGGATGGGGCACTTCGCGGCCTATGAGACCGTGTTTCCGGATGTCGACAAGTCGAGCATTCGGTTCTACGGGACGTGGCTCACGGCGCAGATTCGCAAGCTCTACCTTCGCGCCGCCACCTCGTTTCCGGCGGGGTCACTTGCCCGGGGCGTCTTGGCGGGGCTCGCCCTGGTCGCCTTGGCGCCGATGGCTTGGCTCGCGAACAGGGCTGCGGCAAGTCGTGATGCGAGAGCCTTCACGCCGAACTGGACGAGCGTCGTCCTGGAAGTCGAGGTCGCTCGCAAGGTCGTGTCCCCGCTGCATTGGGCTAAGCGCGCCGCGGTCGGGGGCATGAATGCCGCGCGAGATAGGACATAGGATGATGGCAGTTGTCGACGAGATCGAGCGAATCTCTGTTCGGAAGACAGCTCGTTGACGGTAGCGCGGTGACGTCAACGCTCTAGGAAAGCAATCGCGCCTGGAACCGTTACGATCATGACCCGCGCGATTGCGACAGCCAATTTCCGATGATATGAAGGCCGTCGCAGTCCACAGACCTCGACTGGCCGGTCGAAGCGTCAGGAGCTAACCGTGATATCCTTCAGCGGGCGAGCGTCGAAGCTCGAACTCGAGAACGAAATACTTAAGGAGGCTGCAAGAAAGAGGGCAGAGCGCATAGAGGAACTCGAGCGCGAACTCGCTAAGATCGGACGTGCGAGATCCGATCATGCTAGCTATACCAAGCGGATTGCGGAGCTTGAGCAGCACAATCAGCAGCTCGTCGAGGCTGCTACCAAATACGCACTGCGAATCCAGGAACTGGAAAACGAGTTCACCAGAATTTCCAAGCTGCTTTGCAAGTCCGGCGACGATCCAACATCCGGCTCATGAGTTTTGCTGCAGAAGGCCCCGTCAAGCCCGCGAATTACAAGCGTGCTGCAAGCGTGATTGACCGTGTTTTCGACCAGACTCGGACGCCGCTGCCATACGAATTGCTGGAACTCGAGGTCGTTCGCAAGGACGTTGCTGCATTCCATTGGGGGCGGAGCGAGCGGGCGCATGCATGCCGAACGAGGCCCGACCTAGCGGCCTTGCCCCAGCTAACGAATTGATCTGCCGATAGAATCTGCTTGCAGCCGAAATGCGGTCGGGGCGTCGAACTCCCGCTGGATGGCCTCATTGCAACGTCGCAAAAACAGGAGACGTGACCTCAAAAAATGTGTAAGAGGCTCCCGAAATCGGCTGCCGAGCAGGGGACTTTCGCGGCCCGTCCACCACGCATCCCCTCCCGAAAAATCACCAGCTCGAGAAAGGGCGTTCGTTCGCTATGCAGAATGTGCTGATTACCGGTGGTGCCGGCTACGTCGGCCATCTCCTCACGCCGCGGCTGCTTTCAGAGGGG
>DATFTC010000284.1:0-27911 GCA_035262305.1 Myxococcaceae bacterium
CCAGAGTCGCGTAGGCGAGCCCCTCCGCCGCGGCCCAGTCGAGCGGCTGCTTTCCTTCGGCCATCGACAGCTGCGTCTGGAGGACCCGCGCGATCTTCGGATGAGGAGAGAAGCCTTCCGGCGGGGTGGAGAGTTTCGTCAACAGCGCCGAAAGGCGCGCCTCGTCGACGCCGGTCTCCACATCGGGCACCGAGGCCTCCGGGCCGCCGCGATAATTCTTCCACAGCCCCTCGAGAAAGCTCGGCTCGCGGAGCTGGCTCTCTTTTCGCGCTCTCGCGTACGCCTCCTGAAACTCGTTCCAGCACTGCTGCTGGATCGCCTCCGCGTCCTCGGGGGAAATCCGGCCCCGCCGGATCAGCTCGGCCGCATAGAGCTGCCGCACCGTCGGATGCGCGCGAATCAATTCGTACATCTTCGGTTGAGTGAAGGAAGGCTCGTCGCCTTCATTGTGTCCGTACCTGCGGAAGCACACCAGATCCACCACTACGTCGCTGTGGAACGTCTGGCGATACTCAGTCGCAAGCCGCATCACGTGGACGCATGCTTCCGGATCATCACCGTTGACGTGAAAGATGGGGATGCTGAGCATCCGCGCGACCGCGGTGCAGTAGATCGAGCTGTACAGCTCTTGCGGCTCGGTGGTGAAGCCGATCTGGTTGTTGAGGATGAGATGAACCGTGCCGCCGATTCGATAGTCGGGGAGATCTGCCAGGTTGAGCGTCTCGGCCACGACTCCCTGCCCGGCAAAGGACGCATCCCCGTGAATGACGAACGCGACGCCCCGCGTCCGCGACTCGTCCTCGGCTCGGTCCTGCTTCGCGCGCACCCGCCCGGCGACAACCGGGTCGACTGCCTCGAGGTGGCTCGGGTTGAAGGCGAGGCTCAGGTGAATTTTTTGCCCCGCCTGGGTGAGATGCTCCGAAGAGAAGCCCAGGTGGTACTTGACGTCGCCGCGATTGAGATACGCGCTTGGATCTTTTGGCCCTTCGAACTCGCTGAAGATCTCGCTCCGCGATTTGCCGAGCACGTTGGCGAGCACGTTCAGCCGGCCGCGGTGAGCCATGCCGATCACCACCTCGTGCACGTCGAGCGCCCCCGCCCGTTCGAGGAAGCTGTCGAACATCGGAATAAGGCTCTCCCCGCCATCCAAGCTGAAGCGCTTCGCGCCCACGTACTTGGTATGGAGAAAGTTCTCGAAGGTGATGGCGTAGGACAGCTTGCAGAGGATCCACCGCTGCTCCTTTGGCGAGGGATCGATGCGATTCTCCGAGTGCTCCATCCGATTGAGCAGCCAACGCCTGCGCCTGCTGTCCGGCACGTGCATGAACTCGACGCCGACGTGGTCGCAGTAGGTCCGCCGCAGTCGCGCCAGGAGATCGCGAAGCCGGACCTGCTTTTCCTCGAAGACGCCGTTGGAATCTACCCACTGCTCAAGCTCCGCCTCGGAGAAGTGGCTCGAGCTCACCATGCCCAGGTCGGCGATGTGCTCCAGCACGGGCCGCGGCCGGCCCAGGGGATCCAACTGCGCGAGCAGGTGCCCGCGGAGCCGGAACGCGTAGATGGTCTGGTCGACCCGAGCCTGCAGACCCATTCCCTCGACGGAAGGCGGCGGGGCCGCCGAGGGCCGCAGCAGCGCCCCCGCGGTCTTGCCGTTGGTGACCAAGGGCCTGCCCTCGCGGCCGTACCTTTCGAAAAGGGCGCGCCAACTCGGATCGACCGAGGACGGGTCTTCTAAGAAGCGCGCGTAGAGGCCCTCGATGAAATCGATGTTCGAGCCGGAAAGGAAGGAGTCCTGCACATTCGACATAACAGTGTTTACTTAATGCTTTCTGGCGCCAAAAGCTCCCAGCGCCAAGTCGCGGATGTGTTCAACGCCCTGCAAGCGCCGGCTTGACACCAGGCGTCCGCCGTTGAATCAAAGAGTGTCGCGTGCGGCAGACGGTTCTCAAATAGCGATTCGGCCCAGGGATGGTAAACCGCTCCTGCCAGAGGTACACGGGGGAGGCATAGGTTCCGTGCTGCTAAAGGGTAAGAAACTTCTCATCACCGGCGTGCTCACGCCGCAGTCGATCGCCTTTGCAATCGCCGAGTTGGCTCAGCGCGAAGGGGCCGAGATCGTGCTCACCAGCTTTGGGCGCGGCATGTCCTTGACCGAGCGCAGCGCCCGGCGCCTGGATCCAGCCCCGGACGTGCTCGAGCTGGACGTCACCAACTCCACGCACTTCCCAGCGCTCACGCGTTCGCTCCAAAAGCGCTGGGGCAAGGTCGATGGGGCGCTGCACGCGATTGCGTACGCGCCGGAGGATGCGCTCGGTGGCAATTTTCTGAAGACGCCTTGGGAAAGCGTTCAAACCGCGTTCCGCATTTCCACTTTCAGCCTCAAGGAGCTGGCGGTGGCGATGATCCCGTTGATGCCTCAGGGCGGCTCCATCCTCACGCTCGACTTCGACAACCGCACCGCGTGGCCGACGTACGATTGGATGGGCGTCTGCAAAGCGGGCCTCGAGGCCACGGTGCGCTACCTGGCGCGCGACTTGGGCCCAAAGAACATCCGCGTCAATGCGCTGGCGGCGGGGCCGCTGGCGACGATGGCGGCGAAGAGCATCCCCGGCTTCAAGACGCTGGAGCGGATTTGGGGTATGCAAGCACCCCTGGGATGGGGGGCCAAGGACCATCACTCGATGGTCGCGATGTCGGCGTGCGCGCTGCTCTCGGATTGGTTTCCCGCGACGACTGGCGAGATGGTCCACGCCGACGGCGGCTACCACGCGGTCGGCGCGGCGCCGGTGGACATCGAAGCCGAGCTAAGGGAAGAGGACGCGGCGAAGAAGCCGTAGGGCAGCGCTCGGTGGGTTCTGTCAACGCTCCATCCCTCGGCCGCAAACGCGCTCGAGCCGGCCAGAAGGAAAGCCAGCGCGAATGCGCGGCTCACTTCTTGTAGCGAATGTCGAGGCTGTCTCCCGAGACGCCCACCTGGGCAGTGCCGCCGTTTTGCAGATCGCCGAACAGGAGCGCCTCGGCCAGCGGCTTTTTGATCGACTGATCGATGAGGCGCGCCATCGGACGGGCCCCGAACGCGGCATCGTACCCGTGCTTGGCGAGCCACTCCTTCGCCTCCGGACTCAGCACGAGAGTCACGCGCTTGTCGTCCAGCTGCTTCTGCAGCAGGCCAACTTCCTTGTCCACGACTTTCAAGATGACCTCGGTCGTCAGACCGGAGAAGGCGATCCAGGCGTCGAGGCGATTTCGGAACTCGGGCGTGAAGGTCCGCTCGATCACGCGCTTGGCTTTGCTTCCGTCGATGTTCGACTTCGAGTCGCCAAACCCCATCACCTTTTCGCTCATCTCCTGCGCGCCGGCGTTGGTGGTCAGGATCAGCACCACGTTGCGAAAATCCGCCTTACGCCCGTTGTTGTCGGTCAGCGTCGCGTGATCCATCACCTGTAAGAGGATGTTGAACAGGTCCGGATGGGCCTTCTCGATCTCGTCGAGGACCACGACGGCGTATGGGTTTTTGCGAACCGCATCGGTCAGCAGCCCGCCCTGCTCGAAGCCAATGTACCCCGGCGGGGCGCCGATCAGCCGCGAGACAGTGTGCTTCTCGGAGTACTCGCTCATGTCGTAGCGCAAGAATTCGACGCCCAAGACGCGCGCGAGCTGCTTGGCCAGCTCGGTCTTGCCCACGCCGGTAGGGCCGGAGAAGAGGAACGAGCCGATCGGTTTCTCGGCGGTGCGCAGACCCGACCGCGACAGCTTGATCGCCGCGGTCAGCTCGGAGATCGCCTTGTCCTGGCCGAAGATGACGGCTTTCAGCTCGGACTCCAGTCGCCCCAGCTGCATCCGGTCGGAGGCCGAGACGGTCTTCTGGGGAATCTTCGCCATCTTGCTGATGATCACTTCGACGTCGTGGGTGCTCACCTGGCCGGTGCGCTCGCTCGGCGACCGGAGCCGGTCCGCCGCCCCCGCCTCGTCGATCACGTCGATGGCCTTGTCCGGCAGAAACTTCTCGTTGATGTGCTTTGCCGAAAGCTCCGCCGCGGCGCGGATCGCCTCCGGCGCGTATTTGACTTGATGGTGCTCCTCGTAGCTGGGCTTGAGGCCTTCGAGGATTTGCACCGTCTCCTCGACGGTGGGCTCGCCGATCTCGATCTTCTGGAACCGGCGCGAGAGCGCTCGATCCCGCTCGAAGGCTCCCTTGAAATCCTGGTAGGTGGTGGAGCCGATGCAGCGCAGCCGGCCGGAAGCGAGCGCAGGCTTGAGGAGGTTGGAGGCATCCATCGAGCCGCTGTTTGTCGCGCCCGCTCCGACGATGGTGTGGATCTCGTCGATGAACAGGATAGCGTTGGGGTGCTTGATGAGCGCTTTGAGCACTCCCTTCAGCCGCTCCTCGAACTGCCCGCGGAATTTGGTGCCCGCGAGCAGCGCGCCCATGTCCAGCGAATAGATCGTCGCGCCTTTCAGGGCATCGGGAACCTTGCCCTGGTGAATCCTCAAAGCGAGACCCTCCGCCATCGCGGTCTTGCCCACGCCCGTCTCGCCGACGTAGAGCGGATTGTTCTTCCGGCGGCGGCAAAGGACCTGCACGGTCCGTTCCAGCTCCAGGGCGCGGCCGATCAGCGGGTCGATCCGCCCTTCTCGCGCTTCGACGTTGAGGTTGGTCGCGTACGCTTCGAGCGGGTCGCCCTGCATCGCCCCGCCTTCTTCGTCGTCCTGCGCCCCCTCGCCTGGGCTGAAGCCCTCCTTGGGAACGCCGTGCGACACGTAGTTGAGGACGTCGAGCCGGCTGACCCCCTCCTGCTGCAGCAGGTAGAGAGCGTGCGATTCTTCCTCGCGGAAGATCGCCACCAGCACGTCGCCGCCGTCGATGATCTTTTGCTCAGCCGAAAGCGCGTGGATGGCGGCGCGCTGCAGAACGCGCTCCACGCCGATCGTCTGCTGCGGATCGGCTTCCACGCCGGCGGGAAGCCGCTCGACCGTCTGCTCTAAGAATTCCTCCAGGCGCTTCTGGAGCCGGCGCAGGTTCGCACCGCACGCGGTGAGCACCTGTCGCGTCTTGGAGTCCTTGAGCAGCGCTAAAAGCAAGTGCTCGAGCGTGAGGTACTCGTGGTGCATTCGCTTGGCCTCTGCGAGCGCCAGTCGAAAGCTCGCCTGCAACTCCTTGGCTATCAACGGCCCGGCCACGTCAGATGTCCTCCGGTTCCATCGAAAGCCTTAACGGAAATTCATTCGCCTGCGCAAGTTGCTCCACGGTCTTAATCTTCGTTTCTGCCACCTCATAAGTATAGACGCCAGCCACGCCGACGCCGTTGTAATGTACGTGAAGCATGATCTGCACTGCTTCGGTCTCTGGCCGGTGAAAGACTTCCTTGAGGACCGCCACCACGAACTCCCGAGTCGTATAGTTGTCGTTGTGCAGCAGGACCTTGTACAGACGGGGCTTCTGCAGCTTTTTTTCAGTCCGGGTCTCGGTGAGAACCTCGGAATCCGGCTCGGGTTTCCTGGCCATCGAGACTAAAAATACGCTTCTCTCGTCCTCAAGGCGACTTGAACCCCGTCTCCGCGCGCCAGGCCGGCAGGCCTTTTTCTATCGCGGCGCGCTCGTGCGACAGAAAGGCCCGCACCGCCTTGTCCAGGGCCGGGTGGAAAATCCAATGGGCGCTGTAGGTGAGGCTCGGCTCAAACCCGCGGACCAGCTTGTGCTCGCCTCCGGCGCCGGGCTCGAAGCGGCGCGTTCCGCGCCGGATGCACTCCTCGATCGAATGGTAGAGGCAGACATTGAAGTGAAGGAAGGGATGCTCTTCGAAGCAGCCCCAGTAGCGGCCGTAGACGACCGCGGGCGAAGCCAGGTTGAAAGCTCCAGCGACCAGGCGACCGGCGCGGCGGGCCTCCACCAGCTCGACCCGGTCGCGAAACCCGGACAGAATGCGCCGGAAGAACGAGGACCGAAGATTTCGATGTCCCCAGACGTGCTTGTCGATCGTGGTGGAATAGAGCTTGAACACCTGATCTGGGTCGGCGCTCGCCAGCTCGTCGCCCCGTAGCGTCCGAATCGCGATGCCCTGCTGCTGCGGGGCGCGCCGCTCCCGGCGAAGCTGATTGCGCCGCTTCGAGTTGAACCGTGCGAGGTAGTCCTCGTAGGAGGAGTAGCCCTGGTTGATCCAGTGGTACTGGACGCCGAGTCGAGTGCAAAAGCCCAGCGCTTCGAGCGCGGCGCACTCCTCACGCGTGGGAAAGAGCACGTGGACGGACGAGAGGTCTTCCGATCGCGCGTACTCCAGCGCTGCGACCGCGAGCTCGCGCGTCCGCGCGGCCCGGTCCTCGCCCGGAGCAACCAAAACCCGCCGAGACGATGCCGGCGTCATCGGAACGGCGAGTATGAGCTTGGGGTAGTAGCGCAGCCCGACGCGCTCAGCCGCGCTCGCCCAGGACCAGTCGAAGACGAACTCCCCATGGCTGTGGTCTTTAAGGTAGGCCGGCGCGGCGGCTACCAGCTTCGAGCCGCGCCAGAGCGTCAGGTGGCGGGGGTGCCAGCCGCTGGCAGGCGAAACGCTGGCGCTCTCCTCCAGCGCTGCCAGCCAACGCCACTCCAGGAACGGGATGCTTTCTTCGTCGAGCAGCGCGTCCCAGGCATCGCCGGGAATGTCGGAGATCGACGCGTGAATGCGCAGCTGAACCGGCAATGGAGCGGACATGGAGCAGTCCCGATTCGTGGTAAGCCTATAACGGAATGGCCGAGTCTCCGCCGAAGTCGATTCCGATCTTTTCATCGATCGACCGGGGCGAGGCGCCGGAATTGCTCAAGCTGCTCCACCCAGCGCCGCTGGAAGCCGGCCAAGTCCTTTTCCGCGAGAAGACGCCCGGCGGCGCGATGTGGATTTTGGGCGACGGGGCCGAGGTGTCGATTTCCGCGACCCCGCCCGGGGCGAAGCGGCCGGTGGTGATCGCCCGGGCGCGCCAAGGCGAAACGGTCGGGGAGATGGCTCTCATCGACGAAGGGCCTCGGTCCGCCACCGCGGTGGTTACCCGCGCCGGACCGTCCCATCGCATCGAGGCCGCCGACTTCAAGGCGCTGCGCAGCTCATTCCAACCGGTCGCCTACAAGATTCTCCGGCAGATCTGCAAAGAGCTCTGCTCGCGACTGCGCGCTACCTCGGAGCGCATCGCGCCCTCTTCCGGGCAGCCGGCCGCTGCGTCGGGTTTGGTGGTGGCGCAAAGGCACCCCACCGGAGCGGAGATCGAAGAGTTCGCGCCTTTCCGATCGCTGCCGCATTTGGTGAAGCTCGCCCTGTCCCAGAAGCTTTGGCCGGTCCACACCGATTTCGACGAGCCGGTTTTCTCGGAGGGCGACGAAGGTGACTCGGCTTATTTTCTGGTCAGCGGCGACGTGTCGGTGGTGCGCAACGGCCAGGCGCTTGCCACGCTTCAACCAGGAGCGATGTTCGGCCTCATCTCCGTCATCGATCAGGGAAGGCGCTCGGCAAGCTGCGTGACGAACGGTCCGGCCCGGCTCCTGCGATTGTCCAAGGCCGATTTCGATTCCCTCTTCTCGTCCGGGAACCGCTTCGCATTCCAAATCGTCGAGCTTGCCTCCCGCCAGTTGGTTGCGCACCTGCGGGCCGCCAATGAGATGGTGCGCAGCCGCCGCCAGCCAGCCGCCGCCGACGATGATTTCGGGCTGTCCGAAGCCGGGTCTTCAGAGCTGGAAATCGTCCCGCTCGAGCTGGACCTCGAAATGGAGCTGGCGTCCCGCCGAGCCACGCGCTCGTAACGCTGTGGTTTGGGCGATGGCGTTGACTTTCACCGCCCGACCCTTATCAGCTAGGGGTGTAGTTTCTGAGGAGAGCGCCATGTCCGTGAACATCCAGCTTGAGTGGACGCCGAATCCGAACACGCTCAAGTACGTCGTCGACCAGCAGCTGATTCCGTCCGGCGCGGTCGCGTTCAAGAGCCGCCAGAGCGCGGAAGGCAGATCGCCGCTCGCCCACAAGCTGCTCGGGATCGAGGGAGTCTCGGCGGTGATGCTGGGTACGAATTTCGTCACCATCAGCAAGGGTGAAGCGGGCGAGTGGGATGCGATGAACGACGAAGTGATGGCGACGCTCGAAAAGCACCTTTCCGCGGGCGAGCCGGTGACCATCGGCGAGCTGAGCTCAGGTCACACGAGCCAGACCGAGACCGAAATCGAGCGACAGATCCGCGACATTCTCGATGAGGAAATTCGGCCGGCGGTGATGAACGACGGCGGCGACATCACCCTCGATCGCTTCGAAAACGGCATCGTGTACCTGCACATGCGCGGCTCGTGCAGCGGCTGTCCTTCCTCGCTGATGACTCTCAAGATGGGCATCGAGGAGCGCCTGCGCGCCAGCATTCCAGAAGTCGACGAGGTGGTGCCGGTCTGAGGCGGAAGGTCAAAGCCGTCGACGTCCGCCGCGAGCTGCTTCCCAATCAGTCGCCCGAGCTTTTGCGCGAGCTTCACCTTTTAACTCGCGGCGGCGATCTGAACGCGGACGCCCTGCGCAAGCTCAAGCAAGTCAATCACCTGGTGTCCCTGCTCCAGCCCGCGCTGGAGGATGTCTGGGCTCGCCACGCTTCGCCGGTCGTCGTCGATGCGGGCAGCGGCAACGCGTACCTCGGCTTCGTTCTCTACGAGCTGTTCTTGAAGAACTCTGAGAAAGGCCAGCTGCTGTCGATCGACAGCCGCGAGGAGCTGACCGCGCGGGCGAAGGAGCGCGCCCAGCGGCTTGGATTCGAACGAATGGCCTTCCAGACTGCAAATCTCACCCAGGCCAACCTACCGGAGCGGATCCATCTTCTCGTCGCTTTGCACGCCTGCGACACCGCGACCGACGATGCGCTGAGCCTCGCAGTCCGGCGGAATGCGGACCATGTAGCGCTGGTCCCGTGCTGCCAGGCGGAGGTCGCCGAGCAGCTCAAGCGCAGCAAAGGGCAGTCGGCCTCGATGCGAGCGCTGTTCGAGCATCCCTGGCACCGTCGCGAGTTCGGCTCGCACTTGACCAACGTGATTCGCGCGTTGGCGCTGGAGAGCTTCGGATACCAGGTCACCGTCACCGAGCTCACCGGCTGGGAGCACTCGCTGAAAAACGAGCTCATTCTCGGGCGAAGGGTGCACAGGGAGAACGCCAGCGCTCGGGCGAAGCTCCAGGCGCTGCTCGCCGAGACCGGCGTAAGTCCCGGGCTGGTACAGTCGCTCTCACTTTGAGTTCGGCTTTCCCAGGCTGATGCGGACGCTCGCCCTCTGAGACTGCCGTTGCAAGGCCGGTACCGCGCGCCCCTCTCGAATGGATGTTGAAGATCGGTCGCGAACGGCCTAAGTCCGACGCGCCGATGAAGTCCAAGTTTGCATTTGCGGCCTTGTTTCTGCTCGCGCTCGCCGCGGTCTTGACCGTGCTGGATCGGCTTGGCTGGGTCAGCATTTCGCCGAGCGTGCGGGCGGCAGCTCGCTGGTTGGCGATCAGCGCCTTGGTTGGCTACGCAGTGCTGAAGCGCTCGCTGACGACGTCGATCTTGGTGGGAATGCTGGTCGGCGCCGAGATTGGCCACGACTGGCCCGCGGTGGCGATCAACTTGAGGGTGCTGAGCCAGATCTTCCTGCGGTTGATCAAGACCATCGTCGCGCCTTTGCTCTTCGCCACGCTCGTGGTGGGGATCGCCGGGCACGCCGACCTGAAGAAGGTCGGTCGGATGGGGATCAAGGCGCTGATCTACTTCGAGATCGTCACTACCATCGCACTGTTCATCGGCCTGGCCGCGATCAACCTGAGCAAGGCCGGCGTCGGCATTCGGCTTCCCCCGGTGCGCGGCGATCAATTGCCGGGGGCGAAGCAGACCGCGACCGACGTCATCCTGCACGTCTTCCCGGAGAACATCGCGAAGTCCATTGCCGAGGGACAACTGCTTCAAATCGTGGTGTTCAGCATCATCTTCGGAATCGCGCTGGCGCTGATCAACGAGCAGAAGCGGCAGCCGATGCTTCGATTGGCAGAATCCCTCGCCGAGACGATGTTCAAGTTCACCAACATCGTGATGTTGTTTGCGCCGATCGGCGTGGGCGCCGCGATCGCGTACACCGTTGGGCACATGGGGCTGGGGATCCTGGTCAATCTCTTCCAGCTTCTCGCTACCCTCTACGTCGCGCTGATCGCATTCCTGGTGCTGGTGCTCGTTCCGGTTGCTCTGTTGTTTCGCATTCCGATCCGAAAGTTCGTCCGCGCGATCGCCGAGCCCGTCTCGATCGCATTTGCCACCACCAGCTCGGAGGCAGCGCTGCCGCGCGCGATGGAGGCGATGGAGGGCTTCGGAGTGCCGAGGCAGATCGTCGCCTTCGTGATGCCTACCGGCTACAGCTTCAATCTCGACGGGACCGCCCTCTACCTGTCGCTTGCCGCCATCTTCGTCGCCCAGGCGGCCGGCATATCGATGAGCTTGGGGCAGCAGCTTCTGATGGTGCTGACGCTGATGCTGACGAGCAAAGGCGTCGCCGGAGTGCCTCGGGCGGCGCTGGTCATCCTGCTGGGCACGGTGGCCTCGTTCAATTTGCCGGTCGAGCCGGTGTTCATCATCTTGGGAATCGACGAGCTGATGGACATGGGCCGCACGTCGATGAACGTGATTGGAAACTGCCTGGCGACTGCGGTCATCGCGCGGACCGAGGGCGAGCTCCGGGCGGACGCATCCGAGCCGGTGGGCGCGCTGGCGAAGTGAGACGTCGCATGCGAAGCACTACGGCGAGTAGCCGCATTCTCGAATTGTCGCTCGGGCGGGCACCAGGGATTGGGCTGAGCCTCTAACTCTTCCGGCTTTGTCGAGCGCTGGGCGCATCGAGGAGCAGCGCCCTCGGATTGCGTTCAGCAACTACGTGACGGCGAGGTTCCCGAAGCGGAAAACGCGTCGGACGATTTGCGCTACTGAGTGCTCAAGATTGATTGACTGGACAGAGAACCCGTTGCGGTGCGGCAGCTTGAAAAGCATCTCGTCGCATGCCGCGACCGAGATGGAGTGCACTCCCTGAAAGTCGATGATTAGAAATCGCCCCCGAAAGCCGCTCAGCAACGATTGCACCTGTTGACGGGTCCGCAGCCGATTCCATTGGATACCGCCGAGGGCCACGTAGCCGACTTCGTGGTGGCGCTGCACCAGAGCGCGCCAAAAGCTGTTGCCAAATGAGTCGACCACGACACCGAGCGAGAACTCGTCGCAGTGCGCTCCACGAACGTACCGAGGGCGCTCCTCGTCCGCGCGCGCAAGCTCGCCCGATAAGACCAGCTGCTTCAGAAGTCGGCATGCTCGCGACTGCGACACGCCGAGCGCCTGCGCAAGATGTTTGTTCCGAAATCCGTCTGGCCACCTCGCCAAGAGGACCTCGATGACCGGCTGCATATCGCGCATGATGCTCGACGCTGCGATTCCCGTGCCTACCGGGGGCAAGCTCGGAAGGTCCCGCCTAGGTTTTGCCGTGTTATGGGCAACGCTCGATCGTGCAAGCGACCGAAAGCACTGCGAAGCTCAAAAAATTCGTTGCCCCGAAAGTGTGAAAAACTGTGGGCGACCTTTGAACCTCCGGTCCTCGCCCTGGGGCAGGTCCAGCTAAAGCGACCTTCGTCCGACGTCGCGGACCTACGATCGGCAAGGCTGGCGACAAAGAAAGTGACGAGGTCGCTGTCGATCTGGCGATCGCAGAAAATCACGACATCCCAAACGGATTGAGTGAGCGATTCGTCCTCCGCGATCGCGTTTTCCCGCGGCGAACGAGAATCGAAGGCGCCCTGTTGTCCGCTCGCTCGAGTCAGCGGCTGTCGGTTGCGCGACCGCGCAGTTTAATGACTTGTCTTCCCTCCGGAGCGCGCCGCCTGCTGCTCAACGATAGAAGTCTTGCTGCCCTGGCGCGCCGCGTGCTCCTGCTTACCCGTACGACTCGTGCTTGAGCCGATCCTTGGAAACGCCGAGCTCCTGCAATTGAGCGATGACGGTTTCGAGAAAGCGCGGCGGGGGTTTCTCGCCCTTTTCGGCCGCCGCTCTTTTGTCCCAGATGCTGATTGCGGGCCCGCAGACGTACGCGATGCAAGCATCCGGATTGGGAATGAACTCCTGAAGGAGCTCGCGCGAAATCCGGCCTGCTCGGACCTTCGGTCCGAAGACAGATGAATCCGTCTGGCGCGTGAGCGTGTGCACCACGTTCAGTCGGCCAGGGTACTTCCGCTCCAGCTCAGCAAGCGAATCCAGAAAAGCGATGTCTTCCCAGGTCTTGTTCGAGTAGATGAACGTGTGGCGGAGTTTCTTCCCCGTCACCAGGTTGTCCTTGAGCATGGCGAAGTTCGGCACTGAGCCGGAACCGGCGACCACGTGGACGAGGTGATCCGTTCGCTGCTCGATGTCCTCGGGCAGGACGTAGGGTCCCGTGAAACCGGTGATGATCATCCGAGTGCCCTTCGGCGTGCGCCGGACCAACAGCGGTGAAATCAGCGGCGGGTAGCGAGTGACGCCGGAGACGTATTGTTCCTCCTTGATGGTGATCGCGATCTGCTTCTCATGCGGTGCGGAGGTCAGCGAATAAGCGCGTGGCAGCTCTTTCTTGCCCTTCTGATCCTCGAGGTACGCGGTAAACCGCTCGAGAGCGGTGAACTGGTGCGGGTCGATCGTCAGGAAGTGCCCGGCCCGATACTCGAGGCGATCATTTCCGGTAAAGAGGACGAGCGTGGTGGTATCCGGCGTCTCCACGATCGCGTCCGCGACCATCACTTCCATTTCCTTGATTTTCTTGCGGGGTTCTTCGGCAGCGTTCACGCGTTCCTCCAAGCCGCGCGGTCAGCAAGGGCTCTTTTCTTAAGGCGAAAGCGACGACTTGGCTATCGAAGCATGATCTGCCTCGCGCTCCGGCCGGGAGAGCGGTATTCCTTGGGCCATGTCCACCGACAAAGCGCTTCAGCGATTCGCCGAACAGAAGAATGCCTACCTGGATGACCTCAAGACGTTGGTCCGGATCCCCAGCGTCTCGTTCGACGGCTTCGATCCGAAGAACGTGCGCGCAAGCGCGGAAGCCACCGCCGAGCTGCTCAAGAAGCGAGGGTTCGAGAACGTACAGCTGCTCGAGGTCGACGGGGCGCACCCATATGCTTACGGGGAAATCCTCAAGGCGCCGGGCAAGCCGACCCTGCTTCTCTACGCACATCACGACGTCCAGCCCGCCGGCGATGCCGAGGCTTGGCAGTCGCCGCCCTTCGAACCGACCGAGCGAGACGGGCGACTCTACGCCCGCGGAGCGGCGGACGACAAAGCCGGCATTGTCGTCCATACCTCGGCTGTCGACTCCTGGCTCAAAGGCGCGGGCGCGCTGCCGTTGAACGTCAAGGTGATCATCGAGGGCGAGGAAGAGATCGGCTCCGGCCACCTGGCCGCCTTTCTGAAGAAGCACTCCAAGCTCGTCCGAGCCAATGCGATCGTGCTCACCGATACCGGCAACTTCGATACCGGACTGCCCTCCATCACCACCGCCCTTCGCGGCCTGGTGACCGTGGACGTCGAGGTCCGAGGGCTCAAGCAGTCGGTTCACTCCGGAATGTGGGGCGGACCGGTGCCGGACCCGGTGATGGGACTGTGCCGGATGCTCGCGTCGCTCACGAAGGTGGACGGCTCGCTCGCGATTCCCGGGATTCTGGACAAGGTTCGTCCTCTGACCCCGGCGGAGAGGAAAAGCATTCAGTCGCTGCCCGGCGACGAGAATTACTTCCGAAAGCAGGCGGGGATGCTGCCGGGAGTTCAGCTCCTCGGCGGCCGACACCCATGGGAGACCAACTGGCGACAGCCGTCGATCGCGGTCAACGCATTCGTGGCGAGCACGCGCAAGGACGCCCGAAACATCATCTGCGACGCGGCATGGGCGCGGGTGGGAATCCGGATCGTCCCCGACATGGAGCCCCTCGACGTTCAGAAGAAGCTCGTGGATGCGTTGAAGAAGGCCGCTCCCTGGGGCTTGCAAGTCACCATCCACACCGAGCAGGCAGCGAGCTGGTGGTACACGGACTCCTCGCACAAGGCATTCCAGGCGGGTTTCCGCGCGTTGAAGAAGGGCTACGGCAAAGACGCGGTGGCGATCGGCTGCGGCGGTTCGATTCCCTTCGTGGATCCGTTCGCCAGCGAGCTCGGCGGCGTGCCCGCGCTGCTCATCGGAGTCGAGGATCCGTACACCAACGCCCACTCGGAGAACGAGAGCCTGCACTTGGGCGATTGGGAAAAAGCGGTGAAGAGCGCAATTTATTTGTACGAGGAGCTGGCGAACGCTTTGTAGAACGAGCCTACGGTCGGATCGGCCTGCCGGCGCGGGCGACCACTGAGACTTCTGACCGATCGCCCAGCGCCAAGCCGTCGCCGCGCGCCTCGACCTCCGTGGCGCGGACCACGTCGCCCCGTTCAAGGTGAAAGAACGCGGCATTCGCCTCGGTGCGATGCTTTTCCTGCAACGCAAGGCCGAGTCGCCCTTCCGGGCCGCAGCCGATGTATCGCTTCCGCCCCTTTCCCTCGAGCGGCTCCGAGACGATGCGAAACACTCTGCCAGCCGGCGGCTCGCGCCACGGCTCGCCCTTCGGCGCCAGCACGAGGTAGCTCATCTTGAGCGACTCCTTGTGCAACCCTGCCGCGCGGGCGATTTCCTCGACCAACGGGGGCGGTTGCCACCGGCGCTCGGCGTGGCACCAGTCGCTTTGTTTGACCAGCGCTGGACAGCTC
Organism: Myxococcaceae bacterium; assembly: GCA_035262305.1. Lineage (GTDB taxonomy): Bacteria > Myxococcota > Myxococcia > Myxococcales > Myxococcaceae > DATFTC01. The sequence goes on from DATFTC010000284.1 coordinate 14,743, forward strand.
GACCTGTACAGGCACGGCGCTCGCACGGCGTAGCCGCGCGCGACGATCTGGTCGCGAACCTCGAGCAAGTCGCGCGAAGTCTCGCGAAGCGCAGGTTCGATGATCACCACGCTGCCGCCCGGCTTCACCCGAGCTAGCGCGTCCTCCACCAGCGCTGTCCTGCGCTCGAGTGCGCGTTCATCGCGCGCGAACAGCTCGTTGAGCGCATGGCCAAGGCCGATCGCGTCGAACCGATCGCCCCGCGGCCCGCCGGGAAGCAATCGATCCAGCCCCGACTTGAAGTCCCATTCGCGCGTGGACAGCGCTTCGCCGGCCTCGACGGCCAGCTCACGCGCGAGCGCAAGAGCCCTCTTGCTCCGGTCCGCCGCCGTGACCTCCGACGCTCCCGCGTCCAGCGCGGCGAACGCGAGCGGCCCCGGACCGCTGCCCAGGTCGAGCACTGTCCGAGGTCGAACGCCTAGCTCACCGAGCACTTCTCGGGCCTGCGCATACGAAATCGGCCAGTAGAAGAGCAGGTACGCACCGAGCAGCAATGGCTCGTCCATGTATCGCAGACCCGCGAAGCTGCGCTCGCGCGTTAGTCCGAGAGAAAGGCGCCGAACGCCCGCGGCAACTTGCCGCAACTCGCCTGCATTGAGCTCATCGTCAGGTCCAGACGCGCCGTGGACGGACCTTCGCCAAACGGCGATCAGCCTCGACACCCAACGCGTAAGGTCTCTCTCGTACGAAGTGCTCACATCAAACCCGCCATCGCAGTCCAAACAGCAGAGACAGGCCAGATCTCATAGCCCAGGACTCTTCCGCGCGCTGCGTCGTGGACGTCTGCCAGTCGCGCCGGCCAGGCGACGTCTCCGGAGTAGCGCCGCGCAGTGGACGTCGCCGGTCGTTCTGCATCGTGGGCGTTTGTCAGTCGCGGTGCGCGTGGACGTCCATCACTCGCGAACGGTCCCACGCCGCGACGCTGCAAGGGTAGAATGAAGGTTCTATTCTACCCCCGAGCCCTCGGGGTAGGGGGCGCCGTGTTTCTGCATCGCGGACGTCTGCGAGTACCAATCGGGAATCGCGCCAGAGCTAGGGAGTCGATTTGTTCGCGGGTCCGCGTTAAGTGCAAGGCTCGATGATTTCCGTACGCGGCCTTCGCAAGCATTACCAGGTGCACAAGCGCCCGCCGGGCCTCAAGGCAGCGTTCCGCTCGCTCCTCCGCCGGACCTACACGACCGTCAAGGCGGTCGACGGAATCTCGTTCGAGATCGCGGCCGGTGAACGCGTCGGCTTTCTCGGCCCCAACGGCGCGGGCAAGACAACCACCCTCAAAGTGCTCTCCGGTTTGCTGCACCCCAGCGAGGGCGAAGTCCTCGTCGACGGCCACGTCCCCAAGCGCCGCGAAGACGCGTTCCTCAAGAAGATCATGTTGGTGATGGGCCAAAAGCAGCAGCTGCTCTGGGACCTTCCTCCCGCCGAAACGTTCGAGATGAACCGCGCGATCTACGACGTTCCGCCGGACCAGTATCGAGAGACGCTCCGGGAGCTGACCGACCTGCTCGGCCTCGAAGACTTGGTCAACAAGCCGACGCGCCAGCTTTCCCTCGGCGAGCGAATGAAATGCGAGCTGGCGGCAGCGCTGATCCACCGGCCGAAGGTGCTCTTTCTCGACGAGCCGACGATCGGCTTGGACGTGTCGATGCAGGCGGTGATCCGGACCTTCATCATGCAATACAACGAGCGCTACGGCGCCACGTTGATGCTGACCAGCCATTACATGGACGACGTGGCCGCGCTCTGCCCCCGGGTGATCGTCATCGACAAGGGTCAGCTCTCGTACGACGGGGCGCTGGACGCGCTGGTGCGCCGCATCCGTCCGGAGAAGCGCGTGGTGCTCATCCTCGAGCACGCGATCGACCGGAGCTCGCTCGTCGCGCTGGGCAAGGTGGTGTCCGTCGATCAAGCGGTAGCCGTTCTTCAGGTGCCGCAAGACGCAGTGAGCGCCACGGTGAGCCGGGCGCTGGCTCATCTGCCGGTGAAGGACCTCACGGTGGAGAACCCCCCGCTGGAAGAAGTGATGAGCGAGCTTTTCTCACGGAGCCGCGCCGCGGAGCTCAACGCCGTCGAGGTGGGAGTCGCATGAGCATTGGCAAAACGGTGCGAGCGCTGCCCACGCTCATCAAAGTGGGTTTCCTCGAGGCGGTTGCCTACCGGGCGGAGCTGCTCGTCTGGGTGCTGTCGACGACGATGCCGCTGATCATGCTCGCGCTCTGGAGCGCGGTGGCCAGAGAGGCGCCGGTAGGCCGCTTCGGCCAGATGGATTTCGTGGCTTACTTTCTCGCCACCTTCATCGTGCGCCAACTCACCGGCGCGTGGGTCGCCTGGGAGATGAACTGGGAAGTGCGGCAAGGCACGCTGGGAATGAAGCTGCTTCGCCCCATCCATCCGTTCCTGACCTATGCCAGCGAAAATCTGGCCGCGCTGCCGATGAGGCTGATCGTCGCGGTTCCCGTTGCGGTGATCGCCTTGGCCCTGGTCGGCCCGGAGAATGTCACCGCGGATCCGGTGCTGTGGATCATCTGGTGCGCGGCGATGCTCGGCGGATGGCTGATCACCTTTCTCGCCAACCTCGCCATCGGCTGTCTGGCGCTCTACATCGACAGCAGCGAGAAGTTCATGGGCATCTGGCTCGCGCTCTTCTTCGTGTTCAGCGGTTACCTGGGGCCGATCGAGCTCTTTCCGCAGGGCGTGAGAGCCGTCGCGAGCTGGCTGCCGTTCCAGTACCAGATCGGCTACCCGGTGCAGCTGATGACCTCCGGCATCGGCCGCGGCGACGCACTCTTGATGCTGGCACGCCAGTGGGGTTGGGTGTGGCTGCTGCTTGGGCTGGTGACGCTGTTGTGGCGCGGGGGCCTGCGCCGCTTTGCCGCGTACGGAGGTTAGCCGTTGATTCGCTACGTCCGACTTCTCGGCGTTCAACTGCGGTCCTCGGCACTGCTGGCGATGCAGTATCGGTACGACTTCGCCGTCGACGGATTGATCGAGGCATTCTGGATCGTCACCGCGCTGGTGCCTCTGTTCGTCGTCTACCGGATGACGACCACGCTCGCCGGCTGGACGTTTCCCGAGTCGCTGATGGTGATCGGCTGGTTCACGCTGCTGCAGGCCGTTCTGGAAGGGGCGATCAATCCCAGCCTGACCGCGGTGGTCGATCACATCCGCAAAGGGACGCTCGACTTCGTGCTCCTCAAACCAGCGGACGCGCAATTCTTGGTGTCCACTGCGAAATTTCAGCCCTGGCGCTCGCTCAACGTCCTCACCGCGATCGCCATCTTCGCCTACGGGTTTCACTTGATCGGCCGGCCGCCCACTCTCGGTGGCATGGCTGCGGCGTTGGTGCTCCTGGGTACCGCCACGCTCCTCTTGTATTCGCTGTGGATCCTCACCGTGAGCGCCGCTTTCTACGTGGTCCGGGTGGACAACCTGACCTATTTCTTCGAGTCCATTTTCGACGCCGCGCGCTGGCCTTCGTCCGTTTTTCGGGGGATCCTGCGGTTCATCTTCACCTTCGTTATTCCATTAGCGCTGATGACCACCTTCCCCGCTCAAGCGATGCTCGGAAAGCTGAGCACGTCCACCTTCTTGACCGCCGTCGGCGGAGCGGTCGCGTTCGCCGTGATGGCGCGCTTGATGTGGCTGCGCTCGATCGGCAAGTACACTTCGGCAAGCAGCTAGCGCATGGCAGAAACGGAGCTTCAACGCGAGGTCGCGCGGCGGCGCACCTTCGCCATCATCAGTCATCCCGACGCGGGCAAGACGACGCTGACGGAGAAGCTCTTGCTCTACGGCGGAGCGATTCACCTGGCGGGCAGCGTCAAGGCCCGGCGGGCGCGGCGCTACGCCACCTCGGACTGGATGGAGCTCGAAAAGGAGCGCGGGATCTCCGTCACCACTTCGGTGCTGCAGTTCGGCTACCGGGACCATGCGATCAATCTGCTCGATACGCCGGGCCACCAGGATTTCTCCGAGGACACCTACCGCACGCTGACCGCCGCCGACAGCGCGGTGATGCTCATCGACGCGGCGAAGGGCGTGGAGCCGCAGACTCGCAAGCTGTTCGACGTCTGTCGCATGCGAGGCATTCCGATCTTCACCTTCATCAACAAGCTCGATCGCCATGGACGGGCGCCGCTGGAGCTGATGGATGAAATCGAGCGGGTGCTCGGCATTCATGCCTATCCAATGAGCTGGCCGATCGGCATGGGGCCGGAGTTTCGCGGCGTCTACGAGCGGAGATCGCACCGGGTGCACCTCTACGCTTCCGAGGGAACGCACGGCGAGTCGGAGGCGGTGGAGCGATCGGTCGCAATCGATTCGGCTGACGCCGCGTCCGCGCTTTCCGAGCGGGAGCTCTCCCATCTGCGCGAGGAGATCCAACTGCTCGACGTCGGAGGCGAGGCGTTCTCTCGGGAGAAAAGCGATCAGGGTCTCTTGACGCCGATGTTCTTCGGCAGCGCGATGAACAACTTCGGGGTCCGCTTGTTCCTCGACACGTTCCTCGAGCTGGCGCCCCCGCCTGCCCCGCGCCGGACGACGAATGGTCTTTGCCCGCCGACCGACCCTCGGTTTGCGGGCTTCGTCTTCAAGATCCAGGCGAACATGGATCCGTCGCATCGAGACCGCGTTGCCTTCATGCGCGTCGTCTCCGGCAGGTACATCAAGGGAATGAACGTTTTCCATCCCCGCCTTGGAAAAGAGGTTCGGCTGGCAAACCCGAGTCAATTCCTCGCCGCCGAGCGCACCGCGATCGAAGAAGCGTGGCCTGGAGACGTCGTAGGCCTCTTCGATCCCGGCCAATACCGCATCGGCGACACGCTCTGCGAGGACCGCAGCTTCGAGTTCGAGAGCGTCCCGCGGTTCTCGCCGGAGCACTTTGCCATCGTCCGCGCCAAGGAACCGCTTCGGCGAAAGCAGATGGAGAAGGGGCTCGAGCAGCTCTCAGAGGAGGGAACCGTTCAGGTCTTTCAGCAGCTGCGCATGGGGATGAAGGATCCGATCGTGGGCGTGGTGGGCGCGCTGCAGCTCGAAGTGCTGGCCTATCGCCTCGAGCACGAATACGGCGCGGACGTGGTCTTCGATCGCTTGCCGTTTAGCCACGCGCGCTGGATCGTGGGCGAGGGCTTTGAGCCGAAGAAGTTCGATTGGGAGGGAAATCGGCAAACGGTTCAGGACCGCGACGGGCTGCCGATGGCGCTGTTCAGGGACGACTGGGCGCTCCATCACGCTGAGGAAAAACATCCCGAGCTGAAATTTCTCGCCGCCGCGCCGCAGCTCAAAGCCGAGACATCCAACGGATCATGAGGGTCGTTCCGCGCTCGCGTGCTTCCTCGTCAGCGGCGGCGGCAGGGAGCAGGCCAGCCACCCTCGTGCGCTCGAGCGGCCTTCGGTGCCTGATCGTCATCGCCAGCGGCAGGGAGGACGTCCCGACATCCATCTCATGAGCGCCGATCCGCGCTCGGTGCCTTCCCGTCGACGCCGACGGCAGCGAGGACGTCGAGACTCGATCGTCGATCGCGTTCGTTCTTCCGACGAGCGCCGCGTCACGAGACTGCCGCCGAGGCCCGGTTGGGTCGCGCAATGCCCCGCACAGATTTTGACCGCTTACGGGCAACAAATCTTCTGCGTGGCACGGCACTATCTTGAAGAAATTCGGCCGCGTAGAGCTGCTTGGCTCAACGAACTCGTTGCCCACAACCGGTCAATTCCTATGAGCGACCTTTCGCGCTCCAAGCGGCGGCCGGGAGGCCGACGGCATTCGCCGCTCATCGGAATGGTTTGACCGTTCCGCCGCCACGCTCGGAGTCGCGCAGCACCAAGCCCTCCTTTGCCGCGCGCGCGGCGTGCGGTCCGATCAAGAATCCCTTCGGTTCGCTCTTGCGATACCGGGTGCGCAGCTCGCGATCGATCTCCAGGAAGAGCGTCCGGAATCGATCCGGCGCTGCGTAGCGCCTTCCGGTCTGAGGCGTCCAGTCGAGCTGACTCCACAGCTCGCCGGACAAAAGCTCGCCTGCTTCGTTTCGCCCGCAGCGCTGGAAGTAGATCACCGGCGAGCGAACCTCGTCGACTCGCCAGGAGCCCTTGTCCGGACCGCTCTTGATCTTGTCCACCTGGACTGGGCCCAGCTCGGAGGCCGCAAAGTAGAGCGCGTCCTCGGGCAGCCGGTCGTGCGCGTCTTCGCTCGCGACGAACGTTTTCCAGTCCGGCGGAACGCGAACGGGGTAGACCTCGAAGCGAAACCGGTGAAGGAACCGGAGCAGAGCGAGCTCGTCTTCGTCGGTCATGAAGAATCGGATATTGATGGCCATTTGAAACTTGAGTCGGCTGCGGCGCCAGCCGAGGAGATCGATATGACACTCACCCTCGTCCCGGAATCAATCGAAGAGTACGCGGCTTCTCACACCGAGCCGCCCCCTCCCCTGTTCGAGAAGCTTCGCGAAGAAACGTACGCGAAGATGTCCCTCCCCCAGATGCAGGTCGGCCGGATCGAGGGGACGTTCCTCAAGCTTCTGGTGCGCATCTCGCGAGCCAAGCGGGTCCTCGAGCTCGGCATGTTCACCGGCTACTCAGCGCTGATGATGGCGGAGGGCCTGCCCGACGACGGCGAGCTGATCACCTGTGACATCGACCCCAAGGCGGAGGCGATGGCGAAGCGCTACTTCGCCCAAAGTCCGCACGGAAAGAAAATTCGCATCCGCATCGGACCGGCGCTGGAGACCATCAAAACGCTCAAGGGCCCGCTGGACATGGTCTTCATCGATGCGGACAAAGAGAACTATTCGAACTACTACGACGCGGTTTTACCGCTGCTTCGCCAGGGCGGCCTGCTGGTCGCCGACAACGTGCTCTGGAGCGGGAGAGTCCTCCACCCGAAGGAGGAGACCGACCGCGCGATCGTCGAGTTCAACGATAAGGTCGCAAAGGACAAGCGCGTCGAGAAGGTACTGCTCACCGTCCGCGATGGGATGATGTTGGCGGTCAAGAAGTAAGTCGACGCGATGGCCGGCGCGCAAGGCGACAAGGCGGTCGGACGGGTCGGCCTGCGGCGCGATCTCGGAGCGCTCGAATCGTACGCGGTGCTTATCGGCATCTTGATCGGCGCCGGCATCTTCAAGGTCACCGGCCAGGCCTGGCATCTCACCGGGCCGAGCGTGATCTTGGGCTACGTCGTGCTCGCGCCCGCCATCCTGGCGACGTCGATCCCTTATTCGATCTACCTGTCCACTCCGCTCGGGCGGCTGCCGGGCGGCGAGTACACGCACATCTCGAGGACGTTCGGCGGCTACGGCGTGGCCTTCGTCGGCGCCTGGCTGAAGATCATCTCGTACATCGGCGCGCTGGCCTACTTGGCGAACGCGTTTGCCGAGTACGTGGTCGAGATTTCCGGCGGGATGCTCAACCTCGCAGCGCATCGGACGCTTCTTGCGGTCGCGGCGTTGGTGCTCTTTTACGCTGCGCACGCGATCGGCGTTCGGTGGTTTGGCCGAACTCAGGTGGTGATGTGCACCCTCAAGATCTGCGCGATCGCGGTGCTCGTCATTCCAGGTCTGTTCGCCCTTCGATCGGGGAACTACCGACCATTCTTCACCCACAGCTTTAGCGGGTTTGCCTCAGCGCTTCCGCCGCTGTTTTTCGCTTACGCCGGCTTCGAGTCGCTCGCGCAAGCGGCGGGTGAGGTGAAAAACAGCACCCGCCAGCTGCCGCGAATTTTTCTCAAGGGGATCGCCGCCACCGCCGTTCTCTACCTCGGAATGTCGGTAGTCGCATTCGGCGTCCTGCCGGGGACGCGGCTGAGCATGAGCTCGGCGCCGATGGTGGAGGTCGCCTCGGTATACTTGCCGGTGGGAGGCGCCTGGTTCGTCGGGCTCGGTGCGGTGATGTCGATCACCACGGCGCTCAACTCCAGCATGCTGGTTCCTTCGCGACTGGGAATCATGATCGCGCGAGATCGACTGGCCCCCGCCTGGATCGGCAAAGTCGATCCGCGCACCGGCACCCCGGTGGTTGGGTTGACGCTCACGCTCGCGGTGGCGGTGGTGCTGGTGATCAGCGGCCAAGTTTCGCTGGCGTTGAACATCGCCGTCTTCGCTCTGGTCTTGCTCTATTTTCTGCACAGCCTTTCCGTTCTGCTACTGCCCTCGATGAATCCGGAGCTTTTTCGGTCGGTGACAGTTCGCATGCCGACTGCGATTCGGGTGGGCGGCGCCGTCGTTTCGATGCTCTCGATGGGTGCGCTGATCGCAGTTCAGCTGGCGCAAGATTTTCGGACGCTGGGGACGCTCGGGTTGCGCGAGCGCATTGCCTCGCAGTCGCTCACCGCGATCGAGCTGTGCTTCGTCTGGGCGGTGATCGGCGCGTTCATTTACTGGATTGGTCGGCGGCGCGGGGCGCTCGAGGCGCACAATTATCGAGCGGCGTTGCGAGTGGCGTATCTGGAGCCGGACGCGTGATTGCGCCGCGCCGGTCGCTCGTGCGTCGAATCAAGCACGGATGACGTCTACTCGTCCGCGTCTCGCGATGGCCTCGGTCCTCCCGACCGCCGCAGGCTTACGAATTCCTCGAGCGCGCCCTTGATGCCTTCACCGACGAACATCCGCGGATCGGACGGGACGTAATTCTCCTTGCGCTCGCGCTCGGCAATGACCGGTCGGGCCATGTCGAATGCTTCGGAAAACGAATAGGTCCGCCGAAGCGCCTCGTCGAAGTAGGCTTTGCCGAAATACGTGAAGTCGGCGTCGTTGCTGCACCCGAAAGAGTTCTTGTCCGGCGCCGAGGCTGAGATGACCAGCGTGCCGTCGTCCATCAGCGCGTCCACGAATGATCCCGAGTAGCACGACGAAACGACTACCACCCGGCGCTTGAAGCCGAACTGATCCAGAAGCCGCTTCAGCCGTTTTGGGTCGAGCGGGTCAAAACTCATCGGCGAGAACTGAAAAGTCGTCCCTTGCTCCTTCGACCCGTGCGAGGTGATGAAGAGAAACAAGATGTCTTCGTCGCGGTCCATGACTTCGGCCACGCGCTTCAATGCGATCCCAACGCTCGTCGCGCTCGCGATGGGCCACTCGCGAAGCGTCGATGGATTGTTGATCAGCATCACCGACCGCCCAGCAGTATCGAATCGCTCTTCGAATAACTTCGCCACGGATTGCACTTCCTTCATGAATACGTCCTGCTCGGCGTAGGCGGCGACGCCGACGAAGTAGAGATCGATCACTCCTTTCCTGCCCGCCTTGAGTCCTGCCAGCTGTCGCTCCAGCAGCTTGGGCTGAAGGTAGAACACCTCTTCACTTGCCACGCTGACGCGCGGCCTATCTTCGTCGTTGTCTGCCTCTGCGTTGTGGAATGCCCACCAGAGCGTGCGGTCGCTCACCGCTAGCGGCAGAGTGACAAGCACGAAGCTCAGCAAGGCTGCCGCCGGCCATTTTCGCTTGCGCGCGCCGAGGAGCCGAATGGCGGCGACGCTCGACGCGAGCGCCAGCCAAACCGAACCAGAGAGGCGGATGAGTAGCAAAGCCTGTGCACTTAGCGCCTTGTCGAGCTTGAGACGCAGAAAAAACTCGATGAGGGCGATCGGGATTGCCAAGCTGGCCATCGCGACGAGGAGCGCCAGAGTTCTTTCAGTGCGTCCGGCCAACAGCGCCAGCGCCCAAGCGCCCACCATCATCACCGGCAGGCTGAACGCGGCCCCCGGGAGAACATACGCAACGAAGAGCCCATAGGGTCTGAACGGGACCCGCTCGGCGAGAAATGAAATGGCAACGCTGAAGAGCAACAGAGCGACGAGCGTCGACCAGGAGGCCTCGGTCGCGTAAGCGCCGTCCATCTTCGGCCGCAAGAAAAAAGCCAGGCGAAATCCTTGAATGATGTTGGCGCGCAGGTTCGCAAGGGTCGGCCACCGGTGGAGAGTTTGCGCGGTTGATTCGGACGCGAGCCCTCGAAGGATACTGGCGCGCCGGTTCGGCAAGCTCGGCGGCTCGTGAAGAGTTTGCTCCGTCGATTGCGATGACGTCGTTTGCACGATTGCGACGGGCTCTGTCTTCTCTTCGGCAGCGGTGCGGCGACGAAGCTCGGCCAGAAACTCTGCTCGTTCTGTTGAATCGGAAAACGCGCTCGCAGGAATGGGCGTGAACGAGACATCGTCCAGATACAAGAGGATCAGCCCGCCAACCTCTTCGATCGATCGAATGCCGCTCCAGCCGACGAATGACTCTTTATTCGAGTTGCGAGCGCGCAGACCTCCTTCTTCAATCGTGATCAGGTGGCTGCCGCTCAGGCTCGTATCGGCGATTGCTATCGAGCGGAATAACCGGTGCTGCCAGGCGATCCGTGACCAAAGCGATACAACCAAGAGCGCGAAAACGAAAAAGGCCAACCGTTGTCGGGATCCGCTGTAGACGAGCAAGACGGTGAGGAGAACGAACAGAAACGACGCTGAAAAGGCAAGGACGCGCAATGCAGCAGCGATGGGTGTCCGCTGCAGTCTGCGCAGCAGCCGCGATTGATTGAACTTGAGCGCCGCGGTGCATTCGGCTTGCGTGCACTGAAATTCGTATTCAGTCCGCAGCTGCGTTGAGCGTTGAGCTGGAGCGTCCGAGTCCATCGTTGTTCAGGCATCGACACCGCACGATTGGAGCCGGGCGCCTAAGGAGATCTTACAAGTTCCGGCGAGTCGGCATCGATCGCCTCGCGCCTTGCAGTACAGAGGGTCGCGTACTTGGCGCGCGAAGGTGGACGAGCGGCATCGCTCGACTCCACAGCAGCAACGGCAGGGGGAAAGTCGTGACATCAGTGTGTCCCGACATGACCCTCAACCTCATGCGCGCCGGCCTCGACATCGTCCGCCAGTTCTGACGATCGCCGCTGCCGCGAGTGGGCCGCCGAGGCCGAGTTGGCCCGCGAAAGACGACGGCGGGCGCTGTGACTGGACTCCGCCAGGGCATGGCATCAGGTTGGAAGGTCGCGCACAGTTTTTGCCAGTTTCGGGGCAACGAATTTTTTGAGCTTCGCAGTGCTTTCAATCGCTTGCGCGATCGAGCGTTGCCCGCAATGGGGCAAAAACTGTGCGGGAGGTTCCGAGTCTGCCCGTGGCCGGCGCGAATCGCGGTGTCTAGCATCATGCCGGATATCGAGCGGGTCTCTTGAGGTCCTCTTAGAGTATCCCGCCTTCCAGAGCCGGCCTGCAGTAGCCAAACGGTCTGGCGCGCGCTCCGATCCCGGCACGTCGCCGCGATCCAGTCCAATACGACGATCGTGCGAACTCAAACCGTCGGTGTCGTCGTCGCCGAGTACCGGTCCGCGGGACTTCCGGCGGGATGAAAAACGCCGAGCAGCCGCAGCTCGGAGCTTCCGGTGTTCTCGACACAGTGAACCTGGCCGCGGGGGAGAAAGACGCACGAGCCGCGGCGGATTGGCGTGCTCGATTGTCCGGCCCACATTCGGCCGGTGCCTTGGAGGATGCAGAGAACTTCTTCGTAGTGATGGAAGTGATCCGGAGCGCGTCCGGGCGGAATGCTGCCGACGAATTGCGTCGTCTCCATGCAGCCGAGCTCCTCGTCCACGAGCACGCGGTACCAGCGATCGCCGGTGGCTTGGGGGGCGCGATCTCGCAGCCGCACGATCGGATTCGCCGACGAGTTAGCGCCGACTCGCTCGCTGTCTTCGACAGTCGCAGCTTGGACCGCGTGCGGAGCAGCATAAACGTTCCCGCGCGCGGACTGCTCGACCATCGTGCCCGGGTCCGGGCACTGCGCGCTCACGATGGTGAGCGGACCAGCGCTGCTCTGGATGGAGAACGAGATCGCGGGCGCCACGAAGATGCCGAGGTCCGGTTCGAGCTCGTATCGACGGCCGTTCAGTGTCAGCATCCCCGAGCCGTCGAAAACGTAGAGCACTTCGTCGCTGCGCGAATTGCAAAGCGCGCCGGAGCTACCCGCCGCGACCTCGAGAACTCGCATCGAGATCGCTTTCGCCCCCGTGCCCCGATGAATGTGGCGCCAGATGCTCAGGCCCTCGCGCCGCTCCGGCTCGGCCTCCTTGAGGTCGGTCACGAAGCAACCACCCTCCAGCATTACTGGCATTCGGACCTCCGATGTTCATCGCGGCCGCTGACTCAAATTGGCGAGCCGTGTTCCCAAACGATACTCAGCGCTGTACCTGTACCTGTATCGCTCCCGGTAAAAAAGGAACTGGCGCCGTGCACTGAGAAGCGCCATCGCAGCGGGGAATGGGGGCAGCCGCATCAGCGTCCCACGTCAGGCTGGTTTGTCCGTTGGGAACATCGGGAAAGGTGAAGCGCAACGTGCGATTGCTCGGCTCATACGAGCCGGTCACCCTCCACTGCGTTCCCGCTTGGCTCACGAGGAGCCGGTTCGACGGCCGCCCGTATCGGTCGTTGATACTAAAATCATCCTGACTGGGCAGCCACGCCAGCGTAACCGTTTGGCCCGGACTCACGGGATTGCCCCCTTCAACGAGCGCGATGCGGCGAGCGCGCAAGAAATCCTGCACCTCCATGGTCATGGTTTCGCTTTCGTCTTGAACGGTGAAGGTAGTGAGGCTCGACGTCTCGGTGGGAGAAACGTCCTCATTGAGAATGAAGTAGAACGGTTGACAGTGGCCTCTCGAGTCCCCAAACGACTTGGTCATCGGCTGCCCATCCTTGCGCGCAACCACCGTCGAACGCAGCCTGATGCATTCAACTTCATGACCGTCAACGAATGCAGTGTGTACGATCATGTGCAGGCGGATTCCGTCGCCAGCCACTTCAAGGTACAGCTCCACGTCCTTCAAACTGGCAAGCGGCCTTTCAGCGACTCCGCAGCCGGTAAGGAGTAGCGCAATAGCAAGGAGGCGGTGGCGTTCCATTTTGTTCCTCAAGGTCCTGCTGCTGCGCAAGGCCGGCCCCCCATGACGAGCATCCGTCCGTCGAGCACTGGCTCAGTGATGCGTTCGGAGCAAAGTTCGCGCCACGGAATGCCTATGGCTGGTGACGGCCAGTTACGTCGGTGCCCCAGAGCCGAGGCACCCTCTGCGCAGGGCGAAGTTGTCACACCGCACCCGTTTCGCCTCAGGAAATCCTCGAACGCCCTCGGCGATTGCCGTAGGTTCCCGCTGGGGCCGCATCGCCCGCG
>DATFTC010000285.1:0-31283 GCA_035262305.1 Myxococcaceae bacterium
CCATAGGTCGGGAGCACCATGAAGCTCGCCCGCCAACGCAAGGGCTTTACGTTGATGGAGGTGATGATCGCGGTCGCGATCACCGCCTTGATGGGTACGCTCGTCGCTTCCTCCTTCAACAGCACGTTCAAAGCCAAGCAGGTGATCGAAGAAGAGGCCGAGCGCTATCGGATGCTTCGCACCGCGATGAACCGAATGTCGCGGGAAATCGGCGCTGCCTTCGTGAGCGATCGATTCGACCTCAAGCGCTACCGCGACTCGAACGATCGCCCGACAAATTTCATCGGCCAGGCAGACCACTTGCTCTTTACCTCACTGGCGCACCAGCGCTTGTACACGGACGCGAAGGAATCGGATCAGATGGTGGTCGAGTACTCGGTAAAGACATCGACGGAGAGGAACGCGAACGGACGCCGGGACTTGATGCGCCGCGAAAATCCAGTTCTCGACGAGCGCATGGACCGCGGCGGAGCCGAGGACGTCCTCTTCGAGGGCATCCAGCGAATCGAGTTTGGCTACTGGGACAGCGACAAGAAAGAGTGGATCAACGAATGGGACACGCGCAGGCCGGATCGCAAGTCCTATTTGCCCACGCGCGTGCGAATCACCATCGTCGCCAAGGACGAGAACGGCAAGGAGATGAAATACACGACGCAGGCGCGCGTGCTGCTGAATACGGAATTCCAGAGATACTGATGAAACGAGACGCCGAACAGATGCGCGGTATCAAATCTGTGCTCGCTCGCTCGAGCGCTCGGAGGTCGGCCACCGAGCGCGGAGTGGCGATGATCATCGCGGTGGTGGCGATCGCCGTCTTGACTGTGGTGGCGACTGAGTTCGCCTACAACTCGCGGGTCGATTTGCAAATGGCGACCAATCAGCGGGACGAGATCCGCGCGTACTACCTCGCGCGCAGCGGAATTGGGCTCTCGCGCCTGCTGCTCCGATTCCAGAAGCAGGTGGACGGCATTCAGATTCCGAACCCCATGACTATCCTCAGCCAATTCGTGGCGGGCTCACAGAAAGGAGCGACCACTGGAGCCACACCACCTGCAACCGGCATGACGATTCAGCTTTGGCGAATGGCACGAATCGACTGCTACATGCTTCGCGGGATGGTGAAGGAGACACCGCTCGGTGAGTCGCGGCCCATCAAGCGCACCAACGTGGCTGCCTTCGACACGGACTTCCCCGACATCGCCAGCAGGCAGGTGCGGCGTTCCTTTGGCGGCTTCGATGGTTGCTTCCTCGCCAGCATTTCCGACGAGGAGGAAAAACTGAACCTGAACAAGATCGATGCCTCCCAAAATCAAATCCTGGTGCAGCGACTGGTCGATCTCCTGACGGACAAACGCTTCGAATTCCTCTTCGAGCGCGAAGACAGCAATCACATGAAGGTCGCGCCGATCGACGTGCTGATCGATATGCGCGACTGGATCGACGAGGATGAAATCCAGTCCACGCTGAACCTCGCCACCCTGGCCGTTTCAGGGGTGGGAGATCCGTTCGTCAAGGGATTTGCGGACGAGAACTCTCAGTACGACAAGTACACGCCGCGCTACAAGGCGAAGAACGCGCGCCTTGACTCACTCGATGAGCTGTACATGGTGCACGGGGTCAACGACCGCTTCATGGCGGCTTTTCGGGACCGCTTCACCGTCTACCCCGACGTGAACGCGAAGCTGAACATCAACACCGATGACCCGATGCTGCTCTACATGGCGATCCTTTCGGTCGCCGACCCGAGCCATCCGGATCCGCGCATTCGCGATCCGGTTTTCGTCGACGCCCTCATTCAGCGCATTCGCGCGGCGCGGATGATGTCGTTCATGGGGATGTCGGTGACCGATTTCACCAGCGTGATCGCAGCATCGGGCGTGGCGGTGAACCCGCTCATCCAGAACAACGTTCAGAACAACACCGCGGTCAGCGACAAGACCAGCACCTTCAGCATCAAGTCGGTTGGCGAAGCAGGATCGGTCCAGAAGACGATCTCCGCTGTCGTCCGGATGGATGACCAGGGGCTGGGGCGCCTCGTCTACTGGAGGGAGGAGTAGCGATGGCCACCGTCCTTGGGCTTGACCTTGGCAGTTACACGGTCAAAGGCGTGCTCTTCGAGACCTCGCTGCGCGGATACCAGATGCGCAGCTACGGAGAAGCACCTCGTCCCGAAGGAGAGCGCATCGAGAGCTTGCGAGAGGCCCTCGGCGAATTTTTTCGCATTCATCCGGTGACCGCGGACCAAGTCGTCATCGCGCTGCCCGGCCCCTCATTGGCGACCCACGTGCTGACGCTGCCATTCGTCGACGCCAAGCGGATCGAGGCGGCCCTTCCGTTTGAGGTGGAGAGCCAACTTCCCTTCGATCTGTCGGAGGCGATGTTCGACTACCAGATCGCCGGGCAACGCGACAAGCAAAGCGACCTTCTGGTCGCAGTGGTGAAGAAGGACGAGCTGCGCGCGCTGCTGGCAATGCTCAAGGACCTGAACATCGATCCCCGAATCGTCAGCCATCCGGCGATGGAGTTCCAAAACTATTTGCTCAGCGCGCCCCAGCTCTTTGGTCCGCCAAACAACGGATCTTCAGTCGCAGTCGTGGACATTGGCCACGAACGCACCAGCGTGGCAATTGGACGGCCATCCTCGGGCCTCGAATTTGCCCGCACGTTTGCCGGTGGGGGAAAGGACTTGACTCGAGCCATCGCCTCCGAGCTGCAGATGGACCTGGCGGAGGCGGCGCGATGGAAGGAAACCCAGGCTGCAATCGGCTCTTCACTCCCCGGAACGCAAGCAGCCCGGATGGCGGATGTGCTCAGCACGGCGTTGCAGCCCACGGTTCGAGAGTTGCGCGCTACCCTCAAGGCCTTCACTGCGCGCTCGCGCCGGACCGTCGGGCGCGTGTATCTCTGCGGTGGGACGTCCCAGCTGCCGGGTCTCGACCAGGAGCTGGGAAACATGCTCGGAGTTCCGAGCGAGATGCTCAATCTCCCTGGCGAAGCGGCGGGCGTTCCAGCTGCCCAGCAGGCGGCTGCGGCCGAAGCTTTTGCACTGGCGCTGCGCGGCCAGGCGCCGAGCTCGCGAGGAGCGCGCCTCAACCTGCGACGAGGCGACCTCGCCTTCCGCGGCGGCTTTGACTACGTCCGGCAGCGGATCGGACTCGTCGCCTCCTTCGCTGCAACCCTTCTCATCCTTCTCATCGCTTCGGGATTCGTCCGCAACTCGGTGCTCAGCCGAAGGGAGGCGGAGGTGGACGCAGTCTTGTGCAGCGTCACCCAGCGCGTGCTCGGCAAGTGCGAAAGAAACTTCGACCGGGCGCTCAACCTGCTTCGGGGAAAGGAGAGCCCGGCGGCGGCGATACCGAAGTTTTCAGCCGTCGCGCTGCTCGCCGAAATCACGCAGCGCATCCCCGCGGACACCGCGGTCACCTTCGACCAAATCCAAATTGATACCGATCGCATCTCCCTTCGCGGCGAGACGGAGAGCCCAGTAAAGATCGACGGCATCACAGCGGCATTGAAGACGTTCCGCTGCTTTCGCAACGTCACGCCCGGCAAGGTGCAGAAGACCAAGGACGGTCAGCACGTGGCCTTCACGCTCGACGTTCAAATCGAGTGCCCCGAGCAGGGCGCGATGCAGCAAGGCTAAGAGGCACGAGCATGGATCGAATTAGAGCACTCTTGGCGGACCTTCGAGCACGATTGGCGGACCTGCAGACCTGGTTCCAGCGACTGACGCCGCGCGAGCGCCGGCTCGTCGCCATTGCCAGCAGCGCGTTCGGGGCGTTCGTGTTGTTCTCGGTTTTGATCTCGTTCTCCACCAGCGCGGCCGGTTATCGGCGCCGCACCGAAGAGAAGCTGAACAAGCTGAAGGAGGTGCAGACGCTCGCCGCCAGCTATCGCGAGGCGGAGCAGACTCGGCAAACGATGGAGCGACAACTCACCACGAACAAGCTTTCGCTGATGAGCTACCTCGAAGAAAAGGCCACCGGTTCCGGCGTGAGCATCCCATCGATGAACCAGAAGCCCGACGCCTCGATAGCGGACGGGAAAATCGTCGAGAGCTCGGTTGACATCACGCTGCAGGACATCACGGTGAACCGGATGGTGGAATTCCTCTCCGCCGTTGAACGAGGCCCTGGCGTGGTGAAGGTAAAGAACCTTCGCGTTGAGCCGCGCACCAAGGAGCAGACGCTGACCGTCTGGGCGACGGTCGCAACCTATCGACTGAAGCAGTAGGCTTCGCTCAATGCTCCTCCGGCGACCACTCAAGCGTTGGGAAATGATCGCGGGGTACGCCGCGTTCGGCGTCTTCGCATTCTTCTTCCTGCTCTACCTGACGTTCCCGTACAGCGCTGTGGAGAGGCGGCTCGCCGCCGAGGCCAACAATCAAGGTCTGTACCTCAAATTCGGCGGGCTCGGACCGGGGTTTTTTGGAATGTCCGCCTCGACGGTCCAGGTGAGCAAAAAGTTCGAGGTGGGAGACGACGCTCCCCAGCCGATCGTGATCCGATCGGTTTCGATCCGCCCTTCCCTCAGTCCGCTCGGAGTCGCCTTCCGGGGAAACGTCTTCGGCGGAAAATTGAGTGGCTCGATGGGATGGCAGAGTGACGTCGCACTGCGCCTGGAGCTAGAGAACTTGAATCCCTCGGACGAGACCTTGAAGACCCTCTCCGGCCTCGATCTGGCCGGAAGAGTCAACAGTCGCCTTTCGCTCGAGATCCCCAAGACTGCCCCCACTCCCACCGCCAAAGTCCGCGAGCCGGATCTCAGCCAGGCCAAAGGCACGCTCTCGCTGAACCTCAATCAGCTGGTGGTAAACGGCGGAACGGTGAAGGTTCCCATCTATGGGGAGATGACGCCGTTGGACCTGCCGAAGATCTCCATTGGCGAAGTCGAAGCGAAGATCAATTTCCAGAAGGGCATGGGCACGATCGAGAAATTCCAGGCAAAGGGCACGGATCTCGACCTGATCGCCAGCGGCACCCTCAGACTCTCCAAGCGCTTGGAGTACAGCGAACCCAACGTGGACGTGAAGCTGAAGTTGGATTCTGATTTCACCAAGCGGCTGGGCATCGTCGCTGCCGGCTTGTCCACGCTTCCCGAGGACAAGGAGAATCCTGGCTTTCGGGTCGCCAAGCTCACCGGATTCCTCGGCAAGCCGAATTTCAACCCGGGCCGCTGAGTCGACAGCCGGCGGGGGCCGGGTTCAAATCGCGCAAGTCCATTTTCAAACCGCGAGTCCACCCGCCGGCGTGCTCGTCGGCGGCTTGGGCCAGTGCAGCCAATTGAACGGCGATCCGGGATTTCGCACTTCGATCGCGCCCGCTGCTGGATCCACGCACGCTCGATGGTTGGCCACTGATTTGCAGGGACGATTGCCCCGGAGGTCTCCGATGCCGGAGTTGGTGTTCTTCCGCCGCGGCGAAGAGGTCCTGAGGTTCGGGCTCGACCGTTCGCGCACCGTTTTGGGGCGTGGCGACAAGAGCGACGTGATGATTCCGGATCCCACTGTGTCTCGGCGACAGGCGGCCCTGTTGTACGATGGTCAGTCCACTACCCTCGAGGATCTCTCGGGCAAGGGCACGCTCGTCTCGGGCGCGGCGATCGAGCGAATTCTGCTCATTGATGGCTCGGACATCGCGCTCGGTCAGTGGCGCGCCATCTACCGCGAAAGAAGCGGTGGAGCCGCGGAGGAGACCACCGAGGTGACCGGGAATCACACTGCTGTTCAAGTAGTCGATGAGGCGCCTCAGCGCTGGCAGTCGGCGCAGATCCGCGTTCGCCAGGGCCTCAACGAAGTCGTGCACAAGCTGGTAGGCGAGGCATTTACCGTCGGGCTCGATCCTTCCAACGACATCGTCGTTCCAGACCGATTCGTCTCCGGCAAGCACCTGCGCATCACCCGCAAGGACAACACTTTTCGGGTGATGGACCACCTCTCGACGAACGGAACCTTCATTGGAAACGTTCGAGTGATGGAGGCCGATGTTCCGCTCTTTACCTCGTTGCGACTCGGCGAGACGGAGCTGATCCTCGAGCCGGTCGCTGCGGCCAGGAAGGAGGCTGCCTACCAGGGCATCATCGGCAATGACTCGTCAGTCCGGCAGCTGGCGGAGTTGATCGAATGCGTTGCGCCATCCTCTGCGGCAGTGGCGATCTTTGGCGAATCGGGAACCGGCAAGGAGCTCGTCGCCCGCGCCGTGCACGCGAGGAGCCACCGCGCCGATAAACCGTTCGTGCCGGTGAACTGCGCCGCCATTTCAAAGGAGCTGATCGAAAGCGAGCTGTTCGGCCACGAGAAGGGGGCCTTCACCGGCGCGACCAATGCGCGCAGGGGCGCGTTCGAGGAAGCCGACGGCGGCACCCTTTTTCTCGACGAGATCGGCGAGCTCCCGCTCGACTTACAGGCGAAGCTTCTGCGGGCGCTGGAGTCGGGAGAAATCAAACGGGTTGGAGCATCGCGGCCCACCCATGTCGACGTTCGCATCGTTGCTGCGAGCAACCGCGATCTGTTGGCCGCCTGTCGCGCGCAGAGGTTCCGCGACGATCTCTATTATCGGCTTTGCGTCATTCCGCTGCACCTGGCCCCGCTTCGAAACCGGCGCGGCGATGTGCTGGCGCTCGCGGAGCACTTCGTGCGCCTGTTCTCCCCCCGCGGACAGCAGGTGGGCTTCACCCCGAGCGCGATCGATCGACTCCAGACGCACTCTTGGCCGGGGAACATCCGAGAGCTTCGAAACGCGGTCCACCGCGCGCTGCTGCTCCGAAGGGGGCCGATGATCGACGCCGCGGACCTGTCCTACGATCAGGAAGTGAATCCCGAGACAGGGATTACCGTCCCCGAGCTTCCGCGTGGAATGACGCTCGAGCAGATGCTGGAAAAGCTTGAGCGGCAGATCGTCGAGACGGCGCTGCGCCGGTACAACAACAACCGCGAGCGGGTGGCCAAGGAGCTTGGGGTGGCCCGCTCGACGTTGTTCAAGCGACTCAAAGACTGGGGGCTGACTCGCAAAGACGAGCCGTGGCCAGACCCCCCGCCCAGCTGAGTCCGCCTATCCCTCTGCCTGGGCCCGAATTACGGTCGGCTATCCTGCGGAAAACCCTAATAGATAAGTAAAAACTTTGCGGACGGCGCGTGGTATGGGCGGTCGACCCGCGATAAAAGCGACGCGCAACAGATTCGCGTGAGCCAGTTTGGCTCTATTTTACGCCTTAATCCTTGGGGCATAACCCCGGGGGTGTGGCCATGGATGATTTGAATGTCGCAGAGCTTCACGAGGGACTGCTTCGGTCCGGCGTAGTGTTTGATCGTGGACTCTCGGATTTGGAGATCAAGGACATCGAATACCGGCGAGGCTTCAGGTTCCCCCCGGATTTGCGGGCATTTCTACAGCACGCGATACCGGTGTCGCGGGGATTTCCCAACTGGAGAGGCGGTTCCGAGGCGGAGCTCCAACATCTGTTGGATTGGCCGCTGGAAGGAATCCTGTTCGACGTCGAGAACAACGATTTCTGGCTGCCCTTATGGGGAGAGCGCCCGGAGAAGCTCGCGCTGGCTGTTTCGCTCGCCGCGGTGCAGGTCCTGACTGCGCCGCGCCTGATACCGGTCTATTCGCGGCGGTACATTCCGTCCGAGCCACTTGCGGCGGGGAATCCAGTCTTTTCGGTTTATCAAACCGATGTCCTGCGGTACCGCTTCACGCTGGGCTCGTACCTTGCTGACGAGTTCGGCCTTCCGCGTTCCCAATGCTGCGTACCCCGCCCTCGCCGCATTCGCTTTTGGGACGAGCTAATGGCCTTAAACAAGCAAGCGCAGCAGTCGTCGATCCGAAGCGCGTGAGGCTGTCCCGGGACAAGGCTGGGACAGCTGGCGTTGTGTCCCAGGGTTTTGCGATCCGCTCAGCTAGTCTTCGCCCTTTGTTCCCACGAACTGGTCCGTTTTATCCCGGAACAGCACGTTGAAGCTGGTGAGCGATCCGTAGACGCGGGTGATGTACTGTTGCATGTCCACCTTTTCCGCGTCGGACAGCTTGGGGTGGGCGTTGATCTTCTGCTCCAGCGTTCTGAGCCGATCGCGAATCATCACCACCTTGTGAAAGAAGACGTCGATCGGCAACTCTTTCCCCTGGAGATCCGATTTGCCGGGGATGAGCTGGACGACGCCTCCCTCCCACTTGGGGGCGAGAGTCACGTCCAGCTCGCCCGCCGCCTCCCTGAAGATGTCCATCAACTCTTCCCGGGTCATGCTCAGCTCTCCTCCGATATCGACCGTTTGCGGCGCATCCTTGCGTTTTTTGATCACCAGAGGGGCGACGTTGCGCACCGGTCGGCCCTCGTCGCTTTGCTTCGCGGGGGCCGCCGGCGCAGTCGATCCCTTCGCTGCGAAGTAGTCGCAGATGGGCGCGGTCGGCGGGAAGAGGCCGCGGCTCGGTTGAAGGCGGCACGGTCCCACCCAACCCCGGTGATCGACCGAGTGGGGTCGCCACAGCTTGCAGTTGCCGCACACCTCGGCATCGGACGGAAAGCTTGGAAGCGGCGGCAGCTCTCGGCCCGGATCGTCGTTCATCGAATTGTCTTGCGCGCAGCCTACAACACTTCGGCCAATCGGAGTGCGCAAGCACGCCCGTAGGAGGAGCCGCCAACATCGCGGTGCGGCAAAGTCTGTCTCCATCGTCGGCGGGGAGTGGTAAAAGCACGCTGATGAAGACCGCCAGCGGCGCTAAGCTCAACGTGCCCCGCGTGCTGCTGCTGGCGCTGTGCCTGGGCGTGGCACTGGTATTCTGGGATTCGCCCCTTCTTCTTCCGCTCAAGTTGCTGGTGGTGATGATGCACGAGACGGGTCACGCGCTGGCCACGCTGCTGGTGGGCGGCTCGGTGCAGAAGGTCACCATCGCGCTGAACCAGTCGGGAGCGTGTTTGTCGCACCTGCCGCCCGGCTGGGGCGGCAAAGTTCTCGTCTACTCCGCCGGATACTTGGGCAGCGCGTTGGCCGGAGGTGCGCTGATCCTCGCCACGCTGCGCTTCCGCGCGAGCCGCTGGGTGCTCGGCAGTCTTTGCCTGTGGCTCTTGCTGATGGCCGCATTTTACGCGGGCGACCTGTTCACCTTGGCATTCTGCATCGGCACCGCGGTGGCGCTCGGAATGGGCGCCAGGCTTCTGCCGGTGTCCGCGGTGGACCTGGTGAATCTCTTTCTCGCCGCTTTTTCCTCTTTGTACGTCCTGTTCGACCTGCGCGAAGGCCTGTGGAACCCGGCGGTGCGGGCCCACAGCGATGCGGCTCTCTTGGCCAGTCTGACGTTCGTCCCGGCAATCGTCTGGGCGGGGATATGGACTCTTCTGGCGCTCGCCCTGCTCGCAGTCTTCGCCTGGAGGTCGGTTCGGGTGGCGAAGGCTCAAGGATTCTCGATGCGCCGCTCGTTGAACACGATGCCGCACGCGCGGTGAGCGACCGGGCGGCGGCACGCGCATCGGGCCGGAGCGCGAGGGGTCTGGACCGGTTCGATCCTACCGGCGCGGGCGCATGCGGTATTGAACAAACGAGGCGAGATCCGGAAATTGCATATACGGATTGCTTTTCTTCTCCTGGGCAATCGTCGAGACCGGAACCTCCGCGTAGTCGTGACCCGGGAATAGACGCGTCTCATCGGGCAGCTTGATCAGCACCTGCGACAAGCTCCGATACATCGCCTCCGGGTCTCCTCCGCGCAGGTCGCACCGGCCGCACGCTTTGATGAACAAGGTATCTCCGGAAACCAGCGAGCCGCCGCAGTAGAAGCATTGCGAGCCTGGGGTGTGGCCCGGTGTGTGCAGCGCTTTGATCGCGAGCCGGCCGACGCGGATCTCATCGCCGGGCGCCAGTCCCTTCATCGCGTCGCCGATGCCTCGCAGCTCTGGCGAGAACTCGATCTCCTTCTTCTGCGCGTAGACTGGGATGTCGTGGCGAGCGAGCAGCTCGGGGACGCCGTTGGTGTGATCGCCGTGACAGTGGGAGAGCACAGCGCAGACGATCTCTTTGCCATCCTCCTCAGCGGCTCGCTCGATTGCTTCGACGTCCCAAGCAGGGTCGACGACCGCAACCTCCTTCGATCCCTCCGCGCCGAGGAGGTACACGAAGTTCTCCATCGGACCCAAGAGCAACTGGCGAAGATAGATGTTCGAACGCATCGGCATGTGCATACTTGCCGCGCGTTACGGCGGCAAGTCGATCTCTGACTGCGCCTCGCTTCTTAATCGGCCTCTCTGCTTAGGAACAGGCCAAGGCGCGTCCAATCAGGACGCGGTGAGCCTCAACGCACGGCCCGGACTCAGGCCAGCCAGTCCTTGTCTCGCAACTTTTTGGGGAGGTACTCCTCGCTGATGAACGAGATTCCGCGGTTCGAGAGCGACTCGATCTCGAGCTTGACCCCCGTCTTGACCATGTGCTCGATCTCGCGCTGCCACTCCTTCCGCTGAAACCACGGATAGCCCATCATCTGCTTGGCGCGAGAGACGTCCACGTCCTCCATGCGGATGATCACGTTGTTCGGCAGCTGAAATTTCTCCTTGTCGAACGAGGACAGGCCTAGAAACCTCGCTTCGGGCACCGCCATCCGCATCGATTCGTAGGCCAGGTTGATCGAGCCCTGCTTCACCACCGAGTAGATGTAGAAGCCCCAAGGGTCATTATCGACCAGCACATAAAGCGGCAGCTTCAGCTCCTTGGTCATCCGTCGGCATAGGCGGCGAACGCCGCGCGGTGGCTGTCCTTGCCCAGTGACGAGGATGCACTTGTGCTTCTTCCAGAACTTGTCCTCATTCAACCGCCGCCAAACCGCGTCTTTCTCCACGAGCAAAATGAATTTGGCGTCGCATTTCTTGAAGGCGATGACGTTGTCCTCGACGATCGAAGGTATCGACCAGCCGCCCGAGCCCATTCGCCGACCGTCGATGGTGTCCCCCGCATCGCGCAGCGTGATCTCCCCGACCAATGCGCCGCGGTTGGAGGCGAACAGATTGAGCTCCTCGCGCAGCGCGTCGATGGTTACCTCGAGGTCCTCGATGACCGGATCGGACTCCTCCTGCTCCTCGAAGGTATTCTGCCGGCTGTCGCCGAGCGTGTGCTTGGTGATGTAGTAAAGGTCGCGGATGCTGGTCGTCTTGCCGACGTTGATCAGCTCCTTGCAGGCGTTGGCGACGAGGAAGGTTTGCATGAACTTCTTCGCCTGGCCGACGTTGAAAAAGTAGCGCTTCTGTTTGTCGCCTTTCAGCTCGATGACCTGGCTCTTCTCGTTGAACCGGACGTTCGCCAGAGTCCTCGTCGGAACCGCGAGGTACGGGTTCTTCCCGCTCCGGACGAACTGCAGCGTCTCCTTTCCGAGCCCTTCCAGTTTCTTGACCGTCTTGGCCGCGTGCGCGTTCGCCGCCATCGCTATTCACCGTCCTCTTTCGCCATCTCTGCTTCGCCCGTGCGCGGGCGCGCAGAGAGCTTGGCGGCAGCCTTCTTCAATACTTCGTCGGTCATCGATCCGCCGGTGAACTTGGTGGCCAGCTTGAGGAAATCCTGCTTGACCCGATCCGGATTGGCGCCGAGGAGCCCCTTCATGCTCTGAGCGATCTCCTGAATGTACAGCTCGAAGATGGATCGGCGCTGCAGCTCGTATTCCGCGTGCTGGTGCTTCCTCAGGAACCCGGAGAGCCGGCGCCCGCACTCCTGCAGCGCCAGCTTGAGCTCGGAGATGATCTCCGGATAGTGGGCGAGCGCCTCCTTCGATTCGGAGGTAAACGGCACCCACACCGAGGCGATGTGGACCAGCAGGATCATCGGTCCCACCGGAAGCGAGCCCTTCGGCTGCGACAGCATGTAATTTCGCCAATCGGTGCGGATCACCGCTTCGGTGGTTGCGCAGGCTCCTCGCTGAAAGAGCAACGGAACGCGGTTGGCGAACCGGTACAACTCGATCGGTTTGTCCGCTCCCAGCGGACCGCCGTAGACAAGCCCCACCTCCACCTGGAACGGATTGCCTCGATAGACCTTCGGGGTTCGAGTGACCGAGGTGATGAAGAATTTGTGTCCTTTGATGACCTCTTCGCCGACCTCTTGCCCCTGCGCCTCGACCAGCGCCGCAGTGACCGCCTTTTGCCTTGCCTCCTGGAGCTTGTGCTCCGCCTCTTCCTTCTTCTTCCCCTTGGCTGTCTTCGCCGTGAGCTCGAGCTGCTCCATCGCCTCGTGCTCTGCCTCATCCTGCGTGACCTCGAGGAAGTTCGTCAGTCCCTTGTGGATCAGCTCCTCGCCGATCGGAGAGAGGCAATTTGTCGGCGGGGCCATGATCTTCGTCGCCTGGATTGCGCGCTGGAGCCGATCCGCCAACGCGCGATCGTCGCCCAGCGCTCGAGGCTTGAGCTTGGCGTCCAGCTTCGCCGCCTTGAGAATTTCGTCGGCGACCGACGGCGAGACGCGCGAGAACTCGTGCATCAGGCACCCGCGCAAATCGCGAGCCTTCGAGTCTTTCAGGATGAGCATCAGCTGGCCCAGCTCCACGCCATGCGGATGCGGCTTGATCTCAACTGCTTCGCGCGGCGGCTGCTCGGAAGCGCGAGGTACCACCAACGGCTCGGCATCCGGCCTGCGGTACTCGAGTCGACAATGCGGGTTGGCCAACGCCGTCTGCTCGAGGTAGCGGGTGAGCCACCGTTTGCCGTTCCGGTAGTCGGCCTCCAGCTCGATTTCCACCCGCGTGCCGTGGTCCTTTTCCAGCTCCAGCTGCTCGTCGCGGACGACCACCGGCATGTTCTTGCGCGTGTCGATCTGGATCTCGAAATGGTGGGCCAGCCGACCCTTGCCCGTCTTCGAGGTCACCACGATCGGCTTTCCAGTGGTGAGCTGACCGTACATCGCCGCCGCCGAGATGCCGATGCCCTGCTGCCCGCGCGATTGCTTGAGGCGGTGAAACTTCGAGCCGTAGAGCAGCTTGCCGAAGATTTTCGGAATCTGCGCCTTGACGATGCCGGGGCCGTTATCCTCCACCGCCATCACGAAGCGGTCCTCGGACAGCTCGCGAATCTCGACCAGAATGTCCGGGAGAATCCCGCCCTCTTCACAGGCGTCGAGCGAATTGTCGACTGCTTCCTTCACCGCGGTGAGCAGCGCCTTGGATGGGCTGTCGAATCCCAGCAGGTGTCTGTTCTTGGTGAAGAACTCGGAGATCGAGATCTCGCGCTGCTTGGCCGCCATCTGCTCGGCGGTTGCCCTGCGCGCCGGCTTACGTGCCGCTGGCGGCATCGGGCTGGCGAGTTCGGCTTCCTTCCCAGGTCCACTGTCCTCCGGCAATGGAGCGGGCGCGCGCTGGGGCACCGAGCGGTTCGGCTTATTCGAGGAACCACCCTTGCCGCCTCTTTGGCCGCCTTCGCCGGGGATCAACAGCAACTGCGTCGGCTTCGTTCGTACCTTGCCGTGCTTTGGCGCCGTCTTTCCCTTTGCCTTGAGCTTCACTGCCATCCGCTTGCGTTTCCCCCGCGAAAAGGCCCATCGACTATAGTGGGCGCGATCTCAAAGGCAAAGAAAGCCCCGGCGCACATGTAGGGGACATACGGAACGAGGCCCCCTCGATTTTGGCCTGCTGATCCACGCCGATGCTCGGCGTGAACGGTTGAGACCGAGCGCAGCGGTCGAGCAGTTGAGCATCGACAATCGCTCAAGAGATCGCCGAAGTTTGCTCGACTCAACTTTTCCACGACCTTAGAGTGCGAGCGCATGTCGCTGCGCCGAACGCTCTTCTGTGCTCTCACCACTTCTTTTCCAGCTCTCTCGCAAACCGCCAGCATCGAACCCGTCGACCCGACGGATTACTCCAGCGGCGCCACGCTTCCGCCCACTTCTGCGGCTTTGATCGACGAAGCTCCGTCTCCGCTGGTGAATCCCGGCGGGCTGGCCCTGATGCCGGGGTTTCAGCTCTTTTACCTGCACGAGCGAAGCCTCGGGCGCAACCAGATCATCGATGGGGTTTATCTGGGGCAGAACTTGTTCGGGTTGTTCAGCCTCGGCTTGGACCTCGAATGGATCCGCGGCGGAGCTGGCCCCCGTCGCCGCAGAACGACCTGGACTCTGGCCGCCGGCGGCGAGTTCCTCTCGCTCGGCGCCACCTACCACGCGTTCTCCAGCGATGATCCGAATCTGGACGCGCTGAGCAGCTGGGACTTGGGCGCGGTAAGCCGGCCGTCGCGGTACTTTTCCTTGGCCGTGGCGATCAAAAACCTCGACGCGCCCTCTCATGGCGACCTGCGCTTCAATCGCCAATACGATTTCGCGCTTGGCCTGCGGCCATTCGGCGAGCGGTACTCGCTTGCCATCGATTACCTGCTCACGGATCTTCCCAGCGGATCGAACCACCGGATGCAGTACACGCTGCAGGCGGAGCTCCTCAAAGGTCTGGTCGTCGGCGGCGGCCTGTCCCATGGATTCAACTCGGGAGAAGGCGTCTCTTTCCAGGCCTCGCTCACGCTCAACACATCCTACTTCGGCCTGACTTACGCCGGGGGTGGCTCTCCGTCGGGTGCCGACCATGTCATCCTCGCCAGGGTCTCGACGCAGCGTTACCCGTCGGTGGCGAGCCCTGAAGGAAAGGTCGCGCTGATCGATGTCACGGAGATGATGGGCCGGGGCACCACCTCGGCGCTTTCCTTCTTCGGTATCACCGAGGCCGATCCGTACTTGCGCTTGCTTCGCCTGCTCGATGCCTCGATTCACGACCCGGAGCTCGCCGGAGTGGTGCTGAAGATCGACAACCTCAGCGAGATCGGGCTCGGCCGTGCCGAAGAGCTGCGACAGACAATCGTGCGAATGCGCGGTGCAGGCAAGAAAGTGATCGCCGTGCTGCTCGCCGCGGGAGACAGCGAGTACCTGATAGCCGCGGGGGCGGACCGTGTTTATGCAGTGCCCGAGTCCACGCTGCTGATCAACGGCTTTGCCGCGACGCCGATTTTCCTGGGCAGCGCGATGGACAAACTCGGCGTGCACTGGGAGGTGGCGCGCGTCGGCGCCTACAAGAGTGCGCCGGACATCTTCACCCGTACCGGAATCAGTCCCGAAGAGCGCGAGACGATCGATGCCTACCTGGACAGCGACGTTCGCAGCTTCGAGGCCGCGCTGGCCGCCACGCGAAACATCACCCCGGAGAAGATCCGCGCCGTCTGGCGCGAGGCCTTGGTGACTCCGCTGAAGGCAAAAGAGCTCGGTTTGATCGACGACATCATCGTTCCCGCCGATCTTGAATCGCGGGTGAAGGAGCTCGAGCCGCGGTCGATCTACGAGCCTGGCTACCGACCCGGACAGATCCGGGACGACCGCTGGGGCGAAAAGCGGCAGATCGCCATCGTTCCGATACTCGGCACCATCGCCGGTGGGAAAAGCCAAGAGGACCCCCTCGGGCTGGCCAAGATCGCCGGCGCGGACACGGTTGTCCGAGCATTGCGCCGTGCCCAGGATGATCCCCTGGTGTCTGCAATTGTGGTGCGGATCGATTCAGGCGGTGGCGATGGGCTCGCCTCGGATTTGATGTATCGCGCGGTGCTGGAAGCGAAGAAGCGAAAGCCGGTGATCGCATCGATGGGGGACGTGGCGGCGTCGGGCGGGTATTACGCCGCAATGGGTGCGGATCGGGTTTTCGCTGAGCCGACCACGATCACCGGCAGCATCGGCGTTTTCATCATCAAGCCGGTCCTCAATCCGCTCGCCGAGAAGCTCGGCATCCACCATGAGACGATCCAGCGCGGCGAGCTGGCAAACTTCATCAATCTGCTCGACCCATGGACGCCTCAGGAACAGCGGGCGGCGCAAAACTGGGTGAACGCGTTCTACGACGAGTTCATCACCGAGGTCTCCAAATCCCGAAAGATTGCCAAGGAGCGGGTGGACGCGATGGCCAAGGGTCGAGTCTGGTCCGGAGCCGACGCGAAGCAGAGGGGACTGGTCGATGAGGTGGGCGGGCTTTTGGACGCGATCGACGCGGCTCGCGAGCGCGCCGGCATCCCCAAGTCCGAGGACCTGAGCCTGGAAATCATCGGCGAGGCGCACGGATTGCTTGGCGCTCTGGGAAGCACAGATGGACTGCTCAGCCGGGCGCTCGGCGACCCCATGCCTGCTCAGCCGGTCCCGCCGGCGCTTCAGCAGTTGGCCAAGGAAATCGGCCTCGATCAAGCGGTGCTTCTGCAGCCCACGGTCAAAGCGATGATGCCCTTCACCCTCAGGGTGCGTTGAGCTCGCCGGGCAGGTATTTCAGAAATCCGGCACTTATCACCCGACCCCACGTTTTTTTGAGATTGCAGACGATTTTTTTGTTAGCATGGTGCTGAGTTTTCGGAAGGCGGGTGCCTCCGCAAACCCACCAGGAAGCAGGCGAGGCAGTCGGTGCGGCCTGCGCATAGGGCGTCGGCGCTTCCCCTTGCGTGCTTCCTGCCCGACAGGACAGTCGCGGATTCCTCGCCACTTGCGGACTGGAACCGCGCAACCTCTCGAGGGCCGGGAAGGGCCATCGGAGAGAGCAGAAACATGAACAACCCTGAAAGCGATTCCTCCTCACAGGTCCCGACCGAAGGCGCCGGTGGTCTCGGCGCGCTGCCACAGGCCGAGGACTCCGGCGATGGCGCCGAGAACGGCAACGAAGCCGACGCCGGCGAGACCTCGGGTCCCTTGGAAGGCTCCGAAGGAACAACCCCGGGTGCCCAACCGGTTCAGCCGGGTCAGCCAACCGTAGCTCCAGGAGCCGGACGGCGCCGCCGGCGCCGGCGCAGGCGCGGCCGAGGCGGTCAGCTTTTTTTCACTCCGGAGGGTCAGGCTTACCGGCTCCAAACCACGCCGGAGGGCCAGCAAGTCCAAGTGTTCCTGACCCCGCAGGAGGTTCAGCAATACCAGGCGCGCATCGCCCAGCAGCAGAACGCCCAGAGCGCCCGGGTGCAGCCCGGATCCGCCGCGCCCGCCCCACAGGCGGCAGCTCAGCCGCAGCTCGCTCCGGTCGAGGGCGTGCTGGACACCGAAGCCAAGGGACCCAATGCCTTCCTGCGCCAGATCAAGCGAAACCTCCTCCCGTCCGCGGATGACGCCGAGCTGCCCAAGAATACGGTTCAGAAGCTCCGCCTGCGGCAGGGTCAGTACCTGACCGCGCTCGCCCAGATGCGGGGAGCCAAGGGATTTGTCCAGAAGGTGGAGACGGTGGACGGGGTCCCGCTCGACGGCGCACCGCGGCTGCCCCACTTCAACGACCTCACCTCCATCGACCCGCTCGAGCGCCTCAAGCTGGAGAATAACCCCAAAGAAATGGTGACCCGCGTCCTCGATCTGATTGCTCCTCTGGGCAAGGGGCAACGGGCGTTGATCGTCTCGCCGCCCAAGGCGGGCAAGACAATCATGCTCCAGCGCATTGCTCAGGCCGTGCTGGCGAACCATCCCGAAGTGCACGTGATGGTGCTGCTGATCGACGAGCGACCGGAGGAAGTCACCGACATGCGCCGCAGCATTGCCTCCCGCGGCGAGGTCCTCGCGTCGAGCTCGGATCGGCCAACCGGCGATCATCTCAAAGTCGCGGAGATGGCGCTCGAACGCGCACGCCGGATGGTGGAAGCGGGAAAGGACGTCGTGATTCTGCTCGACTCGATCACTCGCCTTGCGCGGGCCTACAACAAAGAGGTCGACAGCTCCGGCCGCACGCTCACCGGAGGCGTGGATTCGAGGGCGCTCGAGCGACCCAAGCGCATCTTCGGCGCCGCGCGAGCGACCGAGGAAGCAGGAACGCTCACCATCATCGGCACGGCCCTGATCGACACCGGCAGCAGAATGGATGAGGTGATCTTCGAGGAATTCAAAGGGACCGGAAACAGCGAAGTGACGCTCGACCGACTGCTCTCCGAGAAGCGCATCTTTCCGGCGATCAACATTCCTCAATCCGGGACGCGCAAAGAGGAGAAGCTCTTCTCGCCCAAAGAGTACGAGAAGGTCAAAAAGCTGCGCCAGATGCTCTTCGCGGTCAAGCCGGTGGAGGCGATGGAAGCCCTGGTGAAGCGACTCTCGCGCTACACCTACAACGACGAGTTCCTGGACGAGCTGTAGCCGCTAACCGGAGACGCGCGAAGGTCCGGGTGCGGCGGGGCTGCGAACCACCTCGCTGGGCGGCGCCGCCACCTGGCGAAGAATCGGAGCGGTCTTCGAATCGGCGGCCCGTTTCGCCGCCTCCAGGTGCGCCACCTGACTGCGAAATGGCGAGCCGTTGTCGGTGACCCGCGCGTACTGTGCATCCACCAGCAGCCGGCGCGCCTTGACGTTGTCGCGCAGGTAGAAGCCGAGAACCTCATCCAACAGCCGCGCTCGAATGGTGGGATCCTCCACTGGGAACATCACTTCGACGCGGCGCTGAAAATTGCGAGGCATCCAATCGGCGGACGCCAGATACACCTCCGTTCGCTCTCCGGTGCCGAACGCGAATACCCGACTGTGCTCGAGGAACCGGTCGACCACACTCACCACGCGGATCCGATCGGAAACTCCTTCAATGCCCGGGCGCAGGCAGCAGATGCCGCGGATGAGGAGGTCGATCTCCACGCCCGCGCGGCTCGCAGCATAGAGCGCACGGATTACCGCCGGATCCTGCAGGGCGTTCATCTTCGCCACGATGCGGGCGGGCTCGCCGCGCTTCGCGAACGCCGATTCTCGCTCGATCAGCTCGATCACCCGCTCCTTCAGATCGAAGGGCGCGACTGCAAAGCGCCGCCAGTGCGGGGGAACGGAATAGCCGGTGAGCAAGTTGAACAGCGCCGTGGCGTCCGCCGCAATCTCCTCGCGCGCGGTGAAGAAAGACAGGTCGGTGTACTGCCGCGCGGTCTGTGGATTGTAGTTCCCGGTTCCGAGGTGGACGTACCGCCGGATGCCGCCGGCTTCGCGACGTACCACCAGCGCCAGCTTGCAGTGGGTCTTCAGTCCGACCAGGCCGTAGACGACGTGGACGCCGTTTTCTTCCATCCGCCGCGCCCAGGCGATGTTGTTCGCTTCGTCGAGGCGGGCCTTGATCTCCACCAAGACGGTCACCTGTTTCCCGTACTCCACCGCCTTCGACAGTGCGCGCGCGATCGGGCTGTCCAGACTGGTTCGGTACAGCGTCTGCTTGATCGCCAGAACTTCCGGATCCTCGGCCGCTTCCTCGATGAAGCGCACCACCGGATCAAACGATTCGTACGGGTGATGGAGGATGAGATCGCGATCGCGCAGGGTCGCGACGATGGAATCCGAGTCTCGGAATGGGATTGGCATCGCCGGTGCGAGATGCTCGACGTGAAGCTCCGGCCGGTGGTCTGCATCCGAAAGCACGCTGAGATCCGAAAGCTGCAGCGGACCTTGCGCCCGGTAAACGTCCTCCGTGCCCAACATCAGCGCCTCGGTCAGCAGCTGTTCGAGCAGCGGCGAAGCACCGGCGTCGAGCTCCAGGCGGACACCTGCACCTCGGTCGCGACGCCGCAATTCTTCCTTGATCGTCGACAGCAGATCTTCCGACTCCTCTTCGTCGAAGTTCAAGTCCCAGTTTCGCGTCACGCGGAACGCCGAGGCCTGCTCCACCGCAAAGCCGGGGAAGAGCTCGCCAGCCTGCATCGCGATCAGCTCTTCGAGGAGCAGATAGCTCTGGCCTGTCGCCGACGGCAGTGGCACCAGCCGGCTCGACACGCTCGGCACCTGAACGACCGCGAACGAGCTGTCCCTCGCCTCGCCGCGCCGTCTTCGCCCTTCTCTTCTGAGCAGGACCGCGATGTTGAGCGACTTGTTTCGCAGATGGGGGAACGGGTGCCCCTGGTCGACTGCGAGCGGCGTCAGCGCTGGGAAGACGGACGATGAAAAATACTGCCGCGCCGCGTTCAACTGCTCAGGCGACAGCTGATCCCGATTCAGGATCGCCACGCCCTTCGCCTGCAGCTGAGGAGTAATCTCTTCGCGCCACAGTCGGTATTGCTCGGCAACCATCGAGCGGGCGCGCTCCTTGATCGCGGCGAGCTGTTCCTTGGGGAGCATCCCATCTGCCGGAGTCTCAGCGACGCCGCCGACGATCTGTTGCTTGAGCCCAGCCACCCGGACCATGAAGAACTCGTCCAGGTTGGAGGAGACGATGCCCAAAAATTTCAACCGCTCATAGAGCGGAAGTGAGCTGTCGCGAGCCTCATCGAGCACTCGCTCGTTGAACGCCAACCACGATAGCTCTCGGTTGATGTACAGCTTGGGATCTGCCGAATCCACAGACGCGGCGTCTTTGTCGGAGACAAGTTGTAGAGACGCGGTTGCCATGTGACGTTTTGGTTAAACTTTTCAGCTATCTCAACGACCAACGCATCGCAACGTATTCTTTCTGCCGGACCGATGATCGCTTCGCACCAGGAGATTGTACTAGCAGCCATCGACGTCGGAACCAACTCGGTGAAGCTCGAGCTGGCTCGGCCGTTACCCAATGGGTCGTTCGAAACCCTACACGAAGAGCGGGATCCCGTTCGACCCGGCGAAGGTGTGTTCAAAACTGGCTGGATTCCGCGGGACGTCGCCGACCGCCTGCTCTCCACCCTGCGCCGCTACGGCGCCCTCTGCCGGCGATTCCACGCGCGCGTTCGCGCGGTCGCCACCAGCGCCGTGCGCGAGGCAAAGAATCGGGAAGAGATCATCCAACGAGCGCGCACCGAAGCGGGCTTGAACCTGGAGGTCGTGTCCGGCCGAGAAGAGGCAAGGCTTATCTGCCTCGGCGTTCTGCACGGACGACCCGCCCGCTCCCGCGCTCTTTGCATCGACATCGGCGGAGGGTCGACCGAGGTTGCCAGCGCGATCGGTGAACGGCCGACGAACTTGTGGAGCATCTCGCTCGGGGCGGTTCGATTGACCGAGTTGTTCGATAGCAGCGGCAAAATCACCCCTCACCAGCTGGCGCTGATGCGGGAGTACGCGCGCGAAGCGGTGAGCAATCGACTGCCGAGGCGCCCGCGGGCCCTTCCCCGCCACGCCCTCGGAAGCTCAGGAACAATCAAGGCGGCGATCTCCTTCGCCGCGCCGGAGGGTACCGCGCACGTCGCGCCCGGCCACATCACCCGCGCCATCGGGCAACTGGTGGAGATGGGGCCAGAGGGACGCCGGAAGAGATTCGAGCCTCGCCGCGCCGACATCATCGTCGCCGGAGCGGTGATCCTGGAGGCGCTCGCGCTCCATCTGAACTTGGAGTCGGTCACCGCGGTGGACCGCGGCCTACGCGACGGAATCCTGGTGGACCTGATGCGGCGGCGCAGCTCGAGCAAGAGCGACAGTTGGGTCATGGTCGCCGCGGAAGCGCTGGGCCGGCGCTTCCAATTCGATGAGGCACATGGGCGCCAGGCGGCGCGCATCTCGCTCGCCTTGTTCGACGCCCTGCGCTCCAGTTATGACCTGCCCCTGGCGTCGCGGTCTTTTCTGGAGGTGGCGGCGCTGTTGCACGACATCGGCAACTCGGTGAGCTATGCCAAGCATCACCGCCATACCTATTACCTCATCAACAACGCCGACATCCCGGGACTGGCCGACCGGGAGCGCGAGATCGTCGCCTGCATCGCGCGCTTCCATCGGCGCAATTTGCCGGATGTTGGGCACCCCGACATGGCGAACCTCACGCGCAACGAAGCGCAGCTGGTGCGCAAGCTCGCCGCGTTGCTGCGCGTGGCGGACTCGCTCGATCGCAGCCATCACCAGCCGATCCACGCCGTCAAGGTGACCAACGGGCGAGACGGCATCCTCCTTCACCTGAACGTCAGCGGTCACGTCGACCTCGAGCTGTGGGACTTCGAGCGCGAGGCGAAGGTTTTCAAGGAGGTCTTTGGACACAAGCTGGGATTGCGCCTGCGCCGCGCTGCCAGGGCGGCTGCTCACTCCTCGAGATCGTGACGGATCCCTTTTCCCGGCGTGGCCAGCCACTCAAAAGCGAATTTGTCGTCCGCATTGAGCCGGCGAACGGCCAGCAGGCTGCCCTTCTTCAAGCTGAAGGGAAGCGATTTGAGCTTGAGCATCAGCCGAG
Organism: Myxococcaceae bacterium; assembly: GCA_035262305.1. GTDB lineage: Bacteria > Myxococcota > Myxococcia > Myxococcales > Myxococcaceae > DATFTC01. The sequence continues at coordinate 22,026 of DATFTC010000285.1, forward strand.
CTGCGTCTTCCAACGATGGATTGTGTCCAACCAGAGCCCAGCCGGTGCCAAGCTCGGCGGCCAGCTTGGCGATCTGCTGCCCCACGCCTTTGGCCGGCACCAGCTCGAAGCGAACGCTCACCTCCGTCACCTCGCAAGCCTCCGCCAGAATCTCCGCCGTCTGCACCGCCCTGACGTAGGGGCTGGTGGCGATTCCCTGCAGGCGCACCCGACTGGCGAGTGACTCCGCGTGTCGGCGGAATGAGGTGCGCCCCTCGGCGGTGACCGCTCGGGCCCAGTCTCCAAGCCGATGCTCTGCCTCCGCTTTGGCGTGCCGAACAATGAGGATCATCCGCGATCCCGATCCCGGTCTCGCTCAGGCCCGGCCTTGCCGCTCCAGCTCGGCCTGTCGGCTTCGCGGGTGGCGCAGGTCGGTGCCGCGGACCATGTAGATGACCATCTCCGCCACGTTGGTCGTGTGATCTCCTAGCCGCTCGAGGTGCTTCGCCACAAACATCAGGCTGGTGGTGCGCCGGATGTTGCGAGGATCTTCCATCATGAAGGTGAGCAGCTCGTTGAAGAGCTTTTTGTAAATGGCGTCGAGCAGCTCGTCGCCCTTCATCACTTCTTCCGCCTTCTGGACGTCGCTCTCCACAAAAGCGTCCAACGCCTTCTTCAATTGCTCCTGCGCCAAGTCCGCAAGCTTGGTCAGATCCGGGAAAGGACGCAGCGGCGGCGCCTGGTTCAGGTCGAAGGCGCGCTGCGCGATGTTCACCGCGAGGTCTCCCATCCGCTCCAGGTCGGTGACGATCTTAAGTGCGGTGGTGATGAATCGCAGGTCGCTCGCTGCCGGCTGTCGAAGTGCGAGCAACCGACGGCAGGCGTCGTCGATCTCCACCTCGAGTCGGTTTATCTCCCGCTCGCCCTCTTTCACTTTCTGGGCCAGATCCGAATCGCGCTCGGTGACCGACCGGACGCATCGCGAGATCGCGACCTCCACTTTGCCGCCCATCGACAACAGCTTCTCGCGGAGATCCTTGAGCTCGGATTCGTAGGCGCGATCGGTATGTGCTAACGCCATGTGCACTCCTATCCGAATTTACCAGTGACGTAGTCCTCGGTGCGCTGCTCCTTCGGATTGGTGAAGATCTTTTCCGTCGGCGCGCACTCGACCAGCTCGCCCATGTAGAAGAACGCCGTCCAATCAGAGACCCGCGCGGCCTGCTGCATGTTGTGGGTGACGATCACGATCGTGTATCGCTCCCGAAGCTCGCGGATAAGCTCCTCGATGCGAGCGGTGGCGATGGGGTCGAGCGCGCTCGCCGGCTCGTCCATCAGCAGCACCTCTGGTTCCACGGCAAGGGCCCGCGCGATGCAGAGCCTCTGCTGTTGCCCTCCGGACAGAGAGGTGGCAGCCGCGTGCAGCCGGTCCTTGACCTCGTCCCAAAGGGCGGATTGGCGAAGGCTCTTCTCCACCTGTTCAGCATAGCTGTTGCGGACCCCGTTGAGCCTGAGACCTGCCGCCGCATTGTCGAAGATGGACATGGTGGGAAAAGGATTCGGACGCTGGAACACCATGCCCACGCGCCGCCGGACCATCACCGGGTCGACATTGCTGGAGTACACGTCCTGACCGTCGATCAGGACCTGGCCGGTGGCCGTCGCTCCGGGAATCAGCTCGTGCATCCGATTCAAGCAACGCAGAAAGGTCGACTTTCCGCAACCCGACGGACCGATGACCGCAAGCACGCTTCGAGGCAACACCTGGACGTTGACGTCCTTGAGAGCGCGCGTGGACCGGAAAAACGCGTTGAGGCTCTGAACCGAGATCTGGGATTGCGGCTGCTGCATCAAGCGCCTCTCAGGCGACTTCGCGCTAAGAACCTGGAGGTTAGATTCATGAGGCTCACGAACAACAATAGTACCAGTGCGCTGGCCCAGGCCTTCTGGATCCAGTCCTCGTAGGGGCTGATCGCGTAGTTAAAGATCTGGACGGTGAGCGACGCCGTGGGTTGGTCAGGGCGAAAATTCCAGTACTGGTTGTTGAGGGAGGTGAAGAGCAGCGGAGCCGTTTCGCCCGCGGCGCGTGAAACCGACAGCAGGATCGCAGTCACGATACCACTCAGCGCAGTGCGAAGAACCACCCGGAGGCTCGTTTTCCACTGGGGAACTCCGAGCGCCAGGGCCGCCTCGCGCAGGTGCGATGGAACCAGGCGAACCATCTCCTCTGTCGCCCGCGCCAGCGTAGGGATCATCAGCAGCGCCAAGGCAACCGCCCCCGCCAACGCTGAGAACCGGTGCATCGGAACCACCACCAGCCCGTAGGCGACGACTCCAATGACGATCGACGGGACTCCGGAAAGCACTTCGGTGACAAATCGAACGGCGTCTCCAATCGGGCCATTGCCGCGTTCGGCGAGGAACAGACCGGTGCCGATTCCGATTGGCAAACCGAACACACACGCGAGACCAACCAGAAACAGGGTGCCGAGGATCGCATTGCCCACGCCGCCTCCAGGCTCCCCCACCGGAGTCGGCAGCGACGTGAAAAGCGACCAAGACAGGCCGGCAAAGCCCTTCGCGAGCAGCAGCCAAAACACGGAGACGAGCGGCACCAGGGCGATCAGGACCGCTGCGCCGCAAAAGGCCGTCATCGCCATGTTAACGAAACGCCGCCGCCCATACCCTTTCATGTCGATGCCTTCGCGTAACCCTTGGTCACCGCCCGGACCAGCAACCGGGCGACCGAGTTCAACAGAAGCGTTATCCCAAAGAGAATTAGCGCCAGCGCAGCGAGCACGCCCGTGTGCACGGTGCTCGTGGCTTCGGCGAACTCGTTGGCGATCACCGCCGGCAGCGAATAGCCCGCCGCAAAGAGCGAGGCGTGGATCTCCGGTGAATTGCCGATCACCATCGTCACCGCCATCGTCTCGCCCAGGGCTCTGCCCAAGCCGAGCAATGCTGCGCCGAGGATGCCGGTGCGGCTGTAGGGCAGGCTGGCGACTCGGATCGCTTCCCAGCGCGTGGCGCCGAGAGCCAGAGCCGCCTCGCGCAGCGAGCTCGGGACGGTGCGCAGGACTTCGATGCTGATAGAAGCGATGGTCGGCAGAATCATCACCACCAGGATCAGCCCTCCCGCGAGGTAGCCGAGACCCAATGGCGGCCCGCGGAAAAGCGGCAAAAATCCCAGCGTGCTGCCGAGCAGGGGCTCGACGGAGCTGCGCAACCACGGGACCATGACGAACAGTCCCCAGAGGCCGTACACCACGCTTGGAATCGCCGCCAACAACTCCAAGGGGAACGAGACGATCGGCCTTATTTGGCTGGGGGCCATCTCGACGAGGAAGACTGCGAATCCAACTCCGATCGGCACTGCGAGAAGCAAAGCGATGGCGCTGGTCACCAGCGTTCCGTAGATGAACGGAAGCGCCCCGAAGGACTCTTGAACCGGGTCCCAGTTCGTACTGGTAATGAAGGAAAGAACGCTCGTCGCGCGGAAAGCGGGGCTGGCGGTTCCCCAGAGCCCGAAGACAATTACGCCCGCGACGACGAGAACGGACCCGCCGAAGAACCAGAGAAGCGCGTTGTAGCTGCTGTCTCCGACGTTAACCCTTCGAAGAGCCCTGAGCCGCCGCGCTTCTCCGCGTGGTATGGCAATCTTAGCTTCCGGCAACATTGACCGGCTTTCCCTGCACGGTCAGGGTTTTTAACGTCGTCTCCACCTTCTTGACCACTGGCTCAGGTAACGGCGCGTAGTCCAGTGGTGCAGCAAACTGTTGCCCGGCGTGCTGTGCCCACCACAGGAATTGAATGAGAGCCTTACCCTTCGCTGCATCCTTCTGGTCCTTGTGAACGAGCAGCCAGGTGAAGCCCGCGATGGGGTAAGCATCCTTGGTCGGGGAATTCGTCACGAAAACCCGGTAGTCGTCCGGAATGGTGACGCCGACCGCGGCCGCGGAGGTGCTCTTGATATTCGGCGCTACGTAGACCCCGCTCTTGTTCTTCATCAGCGCAGGCGCGAGCTTGTTCTGGTTCGCGTATGCCAGCTCGACGTAGCCAATCGCCCCGGGTGTCTGCTTCACCACTCCTGTGACGCCCTCATTGCCTTTGCCGCCGATTCCAACCGGCCACTTGACCGATTTCCCCGCGCCCACTGTCTTCTCCCACTCGGGTGACACCTTGGCTAAATAGTCGGTGAATATGTTGGTGGTTCCCGATCCATCGGACCGATGGGCGACGGAGATCGCTTGGTCCGGGAGCTTCGCGCCTGGATTCTCCTTCGTCAGGGCGGGATCGTTCCACTTCGCGATCTTCCCCAAGTAGATGGCGCTCAGCGTCTCCGGCGACAGTTTGAGCTCGGTCAAGCCAGCGACGTTGTGGATGATCACCACCGCGCCCATCACCGTTGGGATGTGCACGACCCCGGGCGCCTTGGAGAGCTCCTCTTCTGTCATCGGAGCGTCAGACGCGCCGAAATCGACGGTTCCCTCGGTGATCTGCTTGATCCCACCGCCGGATCCGATCGGCTGATAGTTGAACTTGAGGTCGGGATGCAGCTTGTTGTACTCGCTAAACCACTTCGAATAGATCGGGGCAGGGAATGTCGCACCGGCGCCATTGATCAGCAGTGAATCGGCCGCCAGCGCCGCTCCTCCCAATGCGATGCAGAGCATCACTATCTTCTTTTTCATCGACGCATCCTTTCGTTGCGCTCTTCGCAAGACTCGCAGGGGTCCAAGCTCGTCATGAAGCACGCCAACCGAGGGCTATCTAGCTCAGGCAAGAACTAGAGCGTGTGACGTGGGAGCGACTTGGATGTGACGTTTCGGTGAAGTCCGCTAAATCCCGAGCCGAAATGGTCAACCGGCGGGCAGTGGAACGCTCCCGCGATCACGTCTGAAGCGCGAAGGAGCGGACCGCACTGGCCGGCTGAAGCTTGTACCAACCCTCCTTGGCGACAACCCTCCACACCTTTGCGCGCAACTCATCCCTGATCCGGCGAACCTGGTCCAGCGGCTGCCCCTCGGGCGCCTGAACCGACCAATCCAACCTCCGCTGACCCGGTATGACGGGACAGTCGGGGCAAGAGAAGGCGATCAACAAGTCGGCACTCTGAGCCAATTCGAGCGTCAACAACTGGGGTCGTGGATTGCGAAGATCGAATCCGATCTCTTTCATCGCCTCCAGGACTTCGGGCTGGACGCGTTCGACCGGTCTTGGACCGGCTGACGATGCCCTTACCAGAGCTGGAGCACAAAACGAGTTGAAGAACGCTGCCGCCATCTGCGAACGACCAGAGTTGTAAGGGCAGGCAAAGAGAACTCTCTTCATGGCTTCCTTTTGGCGATGTTCAGTGGCACCGAACTGGACGGCGGCGGATCGGCTAACACAGCTCAAGTTACGCCGCCACCCCTTTCGGAGTTCTGTCGATCTGGCGCGCCGTTAGGACGATCGAACAGGCCCGCAAACGGCGCGTCCGCCGACTCGATCTTCCGGCTGATGCGACTGCCGGTGGCTGCTCGCCCACGCGCTTAGTAGACCATCGCTCGGCCGCATCAAATATCGACCAAGTGCTCCAACCGCGCCCAGTCGCTCCTCTCCGTGCGCGGAAGCGCAGCGAAGCATTGCGGGCAAAGCAGCTCATCGAAGGTCAAGGTGCCGTACGTGCCGAGCTGAAATGCCCGCTCTCTCATGTCCCGAAGCTCCGCCATTCCCAGCGACCGACCACAGTGCCTGCAGGCAGCGCCGCTGGGGTCAGCTGCGTCGCGCGAACGATATCGATGCGAGTCAATCATCGGGCGAATCAATAAAATGCCCCGATGGCAATTCGGTGGCGGATCGGGGAAAAGGATGTCAACTTTTCTCCCGCAAATTCATCGCAACGGAGGACGGCAGCTCCGGCCCGTCGACGCCGGGCTCGGGTGGTGCAATCGGAAGCGCCGAATCAAAATGATTTAGAATCCGATAGAGACCGAGCTTGGGAAGCCGTCGATACCCCGACCACGCCGCCGCTGCCAAAATGCCGTCCGCCAGCCACTCATCGATCCAACCGGCCGCGTAGCGAGCATCCCGCTGCTTGAGCCCGGCTCCGCTTTCCCTCGCCCAGCGGCGATTTGAAAATTCGTGGACGCCCACTGGAGACGAGAGGATGAGAGGGATTCCCAATGCGGCGTAGAAGGTCAGCTCGCTCGGCTTGGTCCAAAGAATGTCCGTTCGGGCAAGGAGCTGATTGAATCGCCGGTAGTAAGCGTCGAAGTCCCTCTCCATCAGGATTTCAATTCCCGAGCCGATCCGGTCCGCCAGGCCTGCATCGAGCACGGCAGCCTGGAGCTTGGCGGCCACTTCGGCGCGGATTCCGGCCACCAGAGCGATCCGGATCTTTCCGTCGAGAATCTTTTTTCGAAATGAAGGGAGCAGGCGCCGCGCGATGCCCACTTGCGTTCCCGTGCCGCCCACCGCGAACACGAGCAAGGGCGGCCGCCGTTCCTCCTCGGGCGGAAGAGGCCCGAGGAACTGCGACAATTCTTCGCGATACATTTCTCGAAACGCGCCTTCCGGATCGAGGCGAGCCAAACGGCCGGGGAGACCCTTGCGAATCGCCGTCAAGCCTGGCCCGCCGACCAATTCGTGCGGAAGGGGAAATCCGGTGAACTCGATGTTCTGCTCTGGAACGCCGTACGCCGCAAGCCTGCGCTTTGCCCGCCGGCTGGGAACAAAATATCGGATCTGGCTTTTCGCCGGCTCGAACGGAGCCCAAACGCGGTTGATGTCGCTGTCGGTGACAACGCAGTGGATTCTCTGACAGCCGAAGTACTCGGCGGCAATCGCTGGAGCGTAAAAGGTGGTCAACAATTCCGTTTCGGTCTCCCGCAATCTCTGGGCCAGCCCACTGCCGAGCCCTCGTCGAATCAATCGATGCAGCGAACGCGCTCCAAAGCTGGGTGCCGACAAATCTCGAAACGGATGGAGGCGTGGAATGGAGGTCACCGCATCCAGGACCGTATCCAGAGCACCTCCAATCACCTGCAGCTGCGACAGTCGCGACATCACCTCGTAGAAGCGACGAGCGCGCGCCCAGTGGACTCGCTCATGAGCGTCCGCTAAGGGAGGTTGGTCAGCGTGCAGAATCTCCACCCCTAGGGCGGTGGCAAGAGGTGCGGCCGCTCGAAGGTGACCGTAGCCCATGTCGACCGACACCACCGTAGGTTTTCGTCCGTTCGTGGCGAACATGTGTGTCAGCTCTATGGCGCAGTAATTCCGAGAGCTGTAACGCGAAGTTGTGAATTTGCCGATTTTTTTCACGAATGAAACGCATTTGCCACTCGGGCTCGGCATGATGAATCCAGGTGAGAATCCGCTCATGGTGAGACAGCTGCTCCGATTTGACGAAGCCCTCTTGCTGGGCGTGCGCCGCTGGCACGTTCCTGCGATCACCTTTTTGATGCGGGCGCTCACTCGGTTTGGAGATGCTTCGAGCTGGGTACTGGTGGGGCTCGTTCTGCTCGCGGCAGGAGGCACGGCGCGACGCTACGGCCTCCTTCTCAGCTCCGCCGCGATCATCGCAACCATTCTGTCGCAGGCGCTCAAACGAATCTGCAAACGCCCGCGCCCGAGCTCCGGGATTGGCGGCTTCACTGCGCTGACGGAGAATCCAGATGTCTTTTCTTTCCCCTCTGGACACATGGCCGCAGCTTTCGCAGTGGCCATTGCGCTCGCTGGTTACGGTTGGCTGGGGCCGCTGCATCTGTCGCTGGCGTTGGCGATTGGCTTGTCTCGAGTTTATCTGGGGGCTCACTATCCTCTCGACGTTGCTGCCGGAGGCGCGGTCGGTCTGATCGCTGGACTGGCAGCGCGTTCGCTGTTCTAGGTGACTGGTTGACTGCTCTCGCATTCGTTCTCTTCGGTTTCGCCGGCATCGGCTTGCTTCTCGCTCTCGCGCAGTGCCTGGCGTTGGTTGTGCACCTTCGACGGCGCTCGCCGCTGCCGACGCGCCACCCCGGAATCTCGGTGCTGAAGCCGCTCTGCGGCGTTGACGATGACCTCCTCGCCAACCTCGAGGTCTTCGCCCACCTTGATTACTCCAACTACGAAGTCCTGCTCGGCGTGAGGAACGTCGACGACGCTGCGTACCCGGTAGCGCGCTGGGCGGAGCAGCTGTGGCCTCAGGTGATGCGAGTCGTCGTCCAGCGCGGAGAACCTGGATTCAATCCGAAGGTCAACCAACTGATCACCCTCGCCGCGGCCGCCCGGCACGACATTCTGGTGGTCAACGACTCAAACGTCCGCGTGAGGCGCAACTACTTGGCAGAGATCGCGGGTTATTTCGAAAATCCCCGCGTGGGGCTGGTGACCCATCCTCCAGCGGGCGCCGGCGAGCAACGCCTCGGCGCATTGCTCGACAATCTCTACCTGAGCACCAACACCGCGCCCGGAGTGGTGGCGGCGAAGCGGATTCTGCGCAAGGACTTCGTCGTCTCCAAATCGATGGCTCTGCGAAGAGAAGATCTCCGTGCAATGGGCGGCTTCGAAGCTGTGAAGGACGTCCTCGCCGAGGATTACGTGACCGGGCAGCTTGTGTCCAAGAAGCTGGGCAAGGAAATCGCTATCGCCTGCAGCCCGATCACCAACGTGGTGCGGTATCGCCGAGTATCCGAATTCGTCGCCCGCTACGCGCGCTGGGCGGTGATGCAGCGCAGAGTGATCGGCGTGCCGATCTACCTTGCTGAGCTTCTGCTGAACCCGGTGCTCCTTGCCTCGCTGGGCTTGGTGCTTATCCACGATCGCGTCGGCCTCGAGCTCTGGGCGATCTGTTGTCTGATTAAGGCGCTGATCGACTGTGTTGCGGCTCGGAGCATGCGCGGAGGTCGATTCCAGTGGACCTTGATCCCATTCCTTCCGCTGAAGGATCTGCTCGCGGCCGCATCTTGGAGCTACGGGCTGCTCAGCAACACCGTCGACTGGCGCGGCAATCGCCTCCTGGTGCTGGCGGATACCCGCATCCAGCCCGTGCTTGAGGACTGGTCGCCCACGATGGCGAGAAAAGCGTCGCGGACCTAAAGGCTGTTCGCTTGGTGTCGGTCAAGTCTTAGATTCCGACAACCGGTCAGAGTCCGGAGAAACTCGGCGCCACCTACTGCTATCAATAATTCGGGAATGAGTCTCGGCCGATCCCGGCGAGATACGGCGGGTATTACTTCTGTTTGTGTAAAGCAAACGCATCGATGATAAAGACATTCACCGGTGGCACTAAGCGGCCGTGACTAAGAATTAGCCGTTGGC
>DATFTC010000286.1:0-6695 GCA_035262305.1 Myxococcaceae bacterium
GGAGGACAGAAGCAGCGCGTTGCCATCGCCCGGGCGCTCGTCAAACGGCCTGACGTTGTCCTCGCCGATGAGCCGACTGCGAATCTCGACACCCGAACCGGAGCTTCGATCATCGAGCTGATGCGGAACGTCCAGGAGAAATTTCGGACCACCTTCGTCTTCTCCACGCACGACCCGCAGTTGATGTCGCACTCGGACGAAACCTTCACCGTCAAGGACGGGCAGCTCGTCACACAGGGAGCGCACCCATGATGCTCTTCAAGATTGGCTTTCGAAATATTCTAAGGAACCGCCGCCGCTCGGCGATGACGGGCTTGGCGGTCCTCGCTGGGACCCAGGCCATTCTTTTGTTCGGCGGGTTCGAGGCGAACGTCTTCGAAGGTCTCGAGACCGGGGCCGTACAGCGAACCGGTCACTTGACGGCCTTTCGCGAGGGCTACTTCCTTTACGGTGCCGGAAATCCGAGCGCCTATGGCATCGACGACTACCGCGGCGTCATTCGCCTGGTCTCGGAGGATCGGGTGCTGAAGCCCCTGATCAACGTCGTGACGCCGACCTTGTCCCTGGTCGGCATCGCCGGCAACTACTCCGGAGATACGTCCGCGGCGAAGACGTTTCTGGGTGTGGGGTTCGTTCCATCGGACCGCGCCCAGATGCGGGCGTGGAACGAGCACCGTGTGACGCTTGCCTCTTCCGAAGCCCCTTTGAAGGACGACGACCCATCCATCGGGTTTGTCGGCCTCGGTATCGGGCGCATCTTGGGGCTCTGCAGTCCGCTCAAAATTGCAAACTGCCCTCAAGTACCGGATCCGCCCAGCGATCGGCCGGTGCCGGATAGTCCCAATCAGGACTTCAAAGACCTGCAAGAGAGTGACGTTCCAAAAGACGGCAACCTTTCGCACGCCGGCATGCCGCGGCTCGACCTGTTGGGAGCTACCGCGAACGGCGCGCCCAACGTGGTCGGTTTCTACGTCTCGTCGGCCAATCCGCAGGGCGTCAAGGAGCTCGACGAGAACGTCATCGGCATGCACCTGTCCCTGGCCCAGCAGCTGGTTTACGGGCGCTCCACGCCGAAGGTCACGGGCATCACCGTGCAACTGCGTCGCACGGAAGACTTGGAGATGGCCCGTTCGCGGCTCAATGCGCTGTTCCGCGAAAGCGGAATGAAGCTGGATCTCCGAGACTTTGGTGACCTGAACCCTTTCTACGTCCAGGTGAAGCGGTTTTTCGGCTCCCTGTTTCTATTCATCGCCGCGATCATGGGCGTCATCGTCCTGTTCACCATCGTCAACACGATGACGATGGCCGTTCTGGAGCGAACCGCCGAAATCGGCACCACGCGCGCCCTTGGCGTCAAACGAGGCGGAATTCGCCGGCAATTCCTCCTCGAAGGAGCGCTTCTCGGCGCGCTCGGTGCGACAGCGGGCGTCATCGTCGCGGCTCTCGCTGCGTCCGCCATCAACCGCGCCGGCATCCAGTGGACGCCCCCCGGCAACGCTCAGGCTACCCCCTTCACGGTCGCCCTGTGGGGGCGAACCGCGCTGATGGTCGGGACGTGGATTGCTTTGACGCTGATCGCCACCTTGGCGGCATGGTTACCGGCGAACCGCGCAGCCAAGCTTCAGATTGTGGACGCGCTCCGCCATGTCTAGAACAAACGCATTTCGCGCACTGACGCTCCTGGTCGTCGCGGCTCTCTCTCCGCGCGCATGGGGACAGACGGCCGCCGAGATTGTCGCCCGCGCGGACGACGTCCGAAATCCGAATGCGGCCTTCCGCTTTCTCTCCACATTGACCGAGTACGTATCGGGCAAGCCCCAGGCCCAGAATGTCCTCGCCATCTTCTCCAAGAAGGACCCGCGCACCGGCCAATTCCGCAACCTCGTCCGGTATGTGGAGCCACCGAGGGACGCGGGCAAAGCCGTGCTGCTCGATGGTCGAGCCTTCTGGTTTTACGACCCCGCCTCAAAGGCGAGCGTCCGCATCTCGCCGCAGCAGCGGCTCATCGGGCAGGCCGCAGTCGGGGACATTCTCACGGTGACGATGTCCATCGACTACACGGCCACCCTGCTCTCCACCGAGTCGGTGCAAGACGCGAACAAGAAGCCGCGCACCAGCTGGCACCTCGACTTGAAGGCCGCGAACGAGCTGTCGTCGTACGCCCGCATCGAATACTGGGTGGAGCAAGGCTCGTTCCAGCCCGTCAAGGCCAAGTTCTACTCGGACAGTGGGCGGCTCTTGAAAATCCTCTTCTACCGGTCCTTCGAGACCTGGCTTGGCGGCCTGCGGCCCACCGAGACCGTCATCCTCGATGCCGTCGACAGCTCGCGCGTGACAACGGTGAAAGCGAGCGAGCACCGCCTCCAGGAGATCCCGGAGGCTTGGTTTCAGCGAGAGTACCTCCCGCGTCTTGAAGCTCAATGAGCCTCCAGCGGATTTGGGCGGCGGTGCCCATCGCGTTGGCTGCGTTGGCAGAACCCGCGCACGCTCAAGGCGAAGGTGACGATGAGCTCAGCCGAATTCCGTCGGAAGCACCCCCAGCGCCGCCTGCCGCGCCATCGGGGCGTTCGCGCCTTGGGAAGACGGTCTACGTGGAGAGCGCGACAGAAGCGGAGCTGCTCCGCTCGAGCTTCGACGTCCCCCCTCCGTCCCCCACCCCAACGACCATCGAACAGCGCCTCTTCGTCGATGCGGTGCTTCACTGGATTCCAATCCGGGACTTGACCTTTCATTTGAGCGCGCGCGCTGGTTTACGAGCAGGCGAGGATATTGCGTTTCCGACGCACGAGAACATCCGCGTCGATTTTCGGGAGCTGTACGCGAGTTGGAAGGTGTTTGAAGGCGCCTACCTCGACGCGGGTCGCATCAATCTAAAGTCCGGCGTCGCCATCGGCTTCAACCCCACCGATTTCTTCAAAACGCGCGCCGTTGTCGAGCCGCTCTCGGTCGATCCATCCGTGCTCCGCGAGGACCGGCTGGGCACCCTCATGCTCCGCGGCCAATTTGTGTGGAAGCACGGCTCGGTCAGCGCAGCCTTTGCTCCGCGCGTGGCCTCGCCTCCGCCCCTCTACACGAGTGCGGCGCTTCCAGCCCTGGACCCGATGTTCGGACGGACGAACGCGCATCACCGGTTTCTGCTGAAAGCGAATGTCGACCTCATCGAGGACTTCAGCCCCGAGGCGCTCTTCTACCAGGAGGACGGTGCGGTGCGGCTGGGATTTAATATTGCTCAGAGCTTGGGGAAAAAGGTCGTCGCCTATGCGGAGTGGGCGGGAGGCTCGCAATCAGGATTGAGTCAGGAGGCGCTCGCGTTTGGGACCCTGACGAAAAGTTTCTCGACCGCGGTGGCAGACAATTTGGCGACGAGCTCGGCGACCCACTTTCAGCAGGACGCCTCCGTGGGTCTGTCGTACGCCAACGAATCGAAAATGACGTTCTGGCTCGAGTACCACCTGCATCAAGCGGGCTTTTCTCGCGGGGACTGGCGATTCTGGTTTGACCAGGGGACCGGCCCGAGCGGCGAGCTCCTTTCGCCGCTTCTTTGGTTCGAGCGGGGTTACGCTCAGGAACAGCAAGCGCCGATGTCCAAGCACAGCTTGTTTCTTCGCGCCGATTGGGCGGACGCGTTCATTTTCAATCTCGAGCTGACAGCCTTCGCGAACGTGGACCTCTACGATGGATCAACGCTTGCGCAAGTGACAGCGAGCTACGCTGTGACGAACCTCTGGACCGTCGCGCTCTTGAGCGCGGCCAATGTCGGATCGCGCCGTTCTGAATTTGGGAGCCTTCCGGGTGCCTTCTCGGCGCTTTTTACCATCAGGTACTACTTCTGAGGCGAATTCGGCGCTGACAACAAATCCACGTTGGCGTCAAACGCCTTCAGCACGACGTCGCTATCGAAGGCCGCTGCCCACTTGAGACAACTCTTGTTGGGCCTGAAGCCAATCGTCAAAATCATGGCCGTCCTCGGCACCGCGATGGAGGAAGATCTCGTACGCTCGAACCGCAATCTCCTCGTGAGTGGGAATTGCCTGAGAGGGAATCTCAGACGGCCTTGTTGAGGACTTTCGGGTGGATTGACTGACAAGACTTCCAGGCTTCATTGACCTTCTCCTTCTTGATTCAAAGCGCTATCGGAGTTGCAATAAGTGTTCCTCGCGACCGTTTTGCGCGAAGCGGTGCTGGTAACGGTGAAGCGACATCCGGACGCGGGGCGAACCCCGTCGAGCCGACGTCTTGGCGTCGCTATATCGACACGACAACCTGAGCCCGCTGGCAGCGACTGATCTCACGCTTCGAGAGGATCGTGTGATGTATCAACGTCAGTTGGAAGGTCTAGAGATGCGCTGGAATGTCGGATCCATTCGAGTGGCCCTTGCTTTGCATTGGGTGGCGGCGGAGTGGAGAATGATAAGCGGAACCATCACCACCAGAGATGTGCTGCTGCATGCCTCGACGATCTTGCGCAGCTTCGGCCTGGGCACGTTGGTGCGTTGCCTTCGGGCGTTGTTGACGGGCCGCCGCACGACTTTTCTCGAGCTAGCGTGGCCGCGCTGAGTGCTTTCCCTAATTGACAGGCCATTTCGACTGGCAATTTCAACGGAGATAGAGACTGTGAAGCTCAGAAACAAATTAACAATGGGTGCATTGGTGTTTGTCTCTTCTGTCGGAGTCGCGGATGCCGCGCAGATCATTGTTTTCGAGGCACCGTTCGATAATTGGCACCAGCGAGTCTCGGCAGAATTCGCGGTAAACCGCGACCTGGGTCGAGCCTGGATTGATGTAAAGGTCACCACTGACCGTACAACCGAAGGGCCGCCGCCCGAAGAGGTGATCATGAAGACGGTCGATGGCCTCTATTATGACTCAGCCCGCAAGCAGGTGCTTTATCGGACGGCGTCCGAACCCATCGTTTGCGCTGAAGACGCCACCTTTCTGTGGACGACTCATTTGAAGAGTACAGGGCAGTGTCTGTTGAAGCCGCGCACCGAGCAGCGCAAAGTCGACGATGGATTCAATGTCCGCGAGCAAGCGGTGGCGCAGGTTTTTCTCGAGGTTCAGCACGCCTCGGCTTCCGAGGGAATGGGCGGTTCCGGCGAGCAAGTGACGTCCCCCGGCTCTGGCATCCGCAAATGACCCAGGCAGAGCGAATGACCTCGCCGGTGATCCCAGGCTGATTCATCCGAGGCCAGGAATCCAATGGGCTCCCTCGAGATTTACAAGGACGCATTTCCCCGCGCGAAGCTCACCCGCTCGCAGGAGGGCGTGCTCGAAGTAATCCTGCACACGAACGGTGGAACGCTGATCTTTAATGGATACACGCATGAAGAATTCGTTGAGGCGTTAAAGCCTCAGCGATCTCATCAACGAAACTGACGGGCGCGCGCCCGTTCTTACCGTGGGCTCCAGGTCGGCGTCCCGCCGAAGAGGCCATCAACTATCCCGATCTTGTAAGCAAGAAATAGACCGAAGGCGATGCTCACCAAGCCAGTCGCGCAGGAAATGACGCGTTCGACGGATCCAAAACGTCGGGTCAGACCAGCGAGAGGTACGACAATCGCGGCCGTGATCAGCATCATGCCGATCACCGTTCCGGCGCCGAAGATGCCGAGATAGATGAGCGCCCGGGCCTGCTCGCGAATCGTCGTGAGTACAAGAAGTGCGACGGCCGCCGAGCCCGCCAGACCGTGCACGACTCCCACGACGATGGGCCGAAGTACACGGCTCACGTCATGACGCAGCATGACCGCCACCGCGCTGGCGCTGGCAGGTCCTCCTCTGGCAGAACTCATCGAGTGGGCGGCTTGCTCGATACGACGAATGGCTCCCGTGACATTCATGACTCCGAGGACTACCAGCATCGTAGCGACCGACAGCTCCATGCCGAGCCCCAACCGAGGTGGAATTATTAGCCCTAGGACCACGATGGCTCCGCCGACCCCCAAGATCGTCACCGAGTGCCCCAGCCCCCAAAGCCCACCGATCGCCAAGGCGGCGCGAGCCGAGCGCTCGCGGCTGACGATGGTCGTTACGGCGACGATGTGGTCGGCGTCCGTCGCATGACGCATCCCGAGGAAGAAACCTAGCGCAAGGATCACCAGAACTGTCACGGTCTCACCGATGGGAATAGCTCGCCGGGATCTGCAAAGCATTTCGCGTGCCGCAGATTGTCGGACCTCGCAACTCCAGCGGATCGCCGACTTTCAGTTCTCGCGTGAGATAAGGCGAGACTTCGCCGTTCGCGAGTCGTTCGACGGTCAGCTCAACGCGCCGTTCGGTTTCGTCGTGAAGACCAACCACTGTTCCGACTCGCCACCTCACTCGTCACCCGAATAGCGCTGCTCTCTCCAAGGGTCCCCGTAAATATGGTACCCGAGGCTTTCCCAGAAGCCCGGTTTATCTTGCCGCATCAGCGTCATGCCGTGAACCCATTTCGCGCTCTTCCATAGATAAAGATGCGGGACGAGAAGTCGCGCAGGGCCTCCGTGCTCGGGCGCAAGATCACTGCCGTCAAAGCGGAACGCGATCCACGCCTGACCATTCATTAGGTCCTTCAGGGGCAGGTTGGTGGTGTAGTCACCGTACGAGCGTACCAGAGCGTAGGAAGTATCGGTTTTTATGTCTGCAAACATCGTATCGAGGGAAACGCCTTCCCAAGATGTGCCGAGCTTCGACCATCGCGTAACGCAGTGTAT
>DATFTC010000287.1:0-17383 GCA_035262305.1 Myxococcaceae bacterium
CGATGAAAACCTCCGAGGCGTAAAAACGGCTTAACTAGGCGCCGATTAAGCGCTTTTTGGATCGGCAGCTCGATTCGACAGCGCTGTCGCGTTCGGCCCGTCGCCTGGTTTTGGGACCGGTATCTCGGCGAAGTTTTCGAAGCAGCTCTTGGGCGCTCTTGGCACGAGACTCATCGCGCCGAGTCCCGGCCTGCGAAGGAAGAGTTTCAGTGCGCCTTCGCTGCTCCTCGCTCTTGGCGCGCGCGGACGTGCTCGTGCAGGTTGTTCTTCTTCAAGCTCACCGCGGGATCGATCTCTTGGACCTCGAGCGAAATGCCCAGCGGCGTGCGCTGAAAGAGCGGCTCTAGAAATTGGCAGACCTCGCGGAAAATCTCCTCCGCGGCTCGTCGCCGCGTCGCGAGGTCGCGACCGTGCCCAATCCGCAACGCGACGTGAACGAACGCATTGTCCGGGTGGCCGTCCGCGATTCGGTAGCAGGATCTCTCCGCGGCGCGAGTCCTCGTCCCGCCGATGGGGAAGACGCCGGTGCGCAGCGCCGCATCGTGGACGTGTTGGATCAGGTTCTCGGGCCCGATTTGCTCGCGGATGTTGGCGGAATACTCGACGATGATGTGCGGCATGTCCTCATCCTCCGTTCGACTCTCGCAAGGCGCGCTCGATCTCCCTGGCCGCCGCCTGGGTCACCCGAATCAGCGCGGCCTGCCGCCCGCTATCGAAGCGCGACGAGATCGTCGCCACGCTCACCGCGGCGATGGGATGCCCTCGCGGGTCCTTGATCGCCACGCCAACGCCCGACACTTCCTTGACGACGTGGCCCTCGGCAAGCGCGTACTTTCGCACGCGGGCCTGATGGACCTCGCGCCGAATGCGCGTAGGGCGCACGGCCTTGAAGCGGGCAAGCCGCTCGGCGTTCATCTTGAGAATCTGCTCGATCTCCTCATCCGACAGCGCGGCGAACAACGCGAGGCTGCCTGAGCCGATGCCTAGAGGTCGACGAGTACCGATTTCCATCGTTAGTGCCTTGACCGGGTAAGCCCCAGTCACGCGGTCGGCGCACACGGCTTCGTTGCCGCTTCGCACGATCAGGAAAGCCGTGTCACCGGTCGTCTCCGCCAGATTCTCGAGCACCGGGCGGGCGATGCGGGTGAGCTGGAAGCTCTGCGCCGCCGACCAGCCGAGGAAGACGAGCTCGGGACCGAGGCGAAACGTCTTTGTCTCGCGCGACGTTTCGACGAGACCTTGACGGCACAAAGCGGACAGGATGCGCGAGGTGGTGGGCTTGCTCAGCCGCACCGCGCGGGCCACGTCGGACAGGCGCAGCTCCGCCCTGCCGACAGCCGCCAGAGCTCTGAGGATTCCGATGCTCCGTTCTAGGCTCTGCATGTCCTCGTGCCTTTCGGAGCTTGCGACTCGATGGCGACGCTATCTCCCCAGCGCCGCGCGACGCGCGATCGCGTTTGGGTTGAGGGCGCGCGGCGGTACTTTGCCTTGCAGGTAAATGTCGATCGCCTCGACCGCTTGACTGAAGAAGAGCTGATACGCCTCGCGGGTGACGAATCCCATGTGAGGCGACAACACGGCGTTCTCGCATGAGCGCAGCGGGTGTTTTTCTGGGAGCGGCTCCATCTCGTAGACGTCCAGGGCTGCCCCGGCAATGCGTTTCTCCTGCAGGGCGGCGATCAGCGCCTGTTCGTCCACCAGTGCACCCCGGGCGGTGTTGATCAAGTACGCGGTCGGCTTCATCAACGAAAGCTGCTTGGCCTTGATGATGTGTCGCGTGCGCTCCGAGAGGCGCAGATGGATGCTCACGACGTCGCTTTCTCGAAACAGCTCGTCAAGGGAAACGCGGCGGACGCCGGCAGCCGTGGCGCGCTCATCGTTCAAGGTCGGACCCCAACTGAGCACGCGCATGCCGAGGAGTTTTCCAAACGCGGCGATGCGGCTGCCGATCCTCCCAAGGCCCACGATGCCGAGCGTCTTACCCGACAGCTCCATTGCGAGGCCCGTTTGCCACTGGCCCTCCCGCATCGCGCGGTCGTCCTGTGGAATTCGCCGCACGATCGCCAGCAACAAAGCCATCGTGTGCTCGACCGCGGAGGCTCCGGAGCCTTCGGTCTCGGTGATCAAGATGCCGCGCGCAGTCGCCGCTTCCACATCGACGTGACCGGAGTTTCGCCCGGTGAGGGCGAGCAACTCGAGCGACGAGAGCTTGTCGAGGAGCGATGCGCGGAAAGGAGTTCGCTCCCTGATCGGGACGATGATCTCGTACTCGCGCAGCCGCCGCACGAGGGCGCTCTCATCCGCCAGCGTGTCGCGGAACACATCGACGCTCGCCCGATCGGCGAGCCGCGCCCAATAAGGCAGGGAGAGCACCACCCCCTGGTAGTCATCGAGGACGGCGATCCGCTTCATGATGATTTCGGGCCGGCCGCTTCCCGCATTGCGTCGCCGCCGATGACCCGCTCCTCGACCATCCGGCGAAGCGCCGTGCGATCGATCTTGTCGCCTCGCACTGGGAGATCGCCGACCAGCTCCAGCCGCTCCGGAAGCTTGAACGAGGCGATGCGTTGCGCGCGCAGATGTCCGGTGAGCTCGTCCAGCGAGATCGCTTCTCCGCGCTTGGGCACCACGACGGCGCAGGCGCGCTCGCCCAGCACCGGATCGGAGAACCCCACCACGACCGCCTTGTGGATCTTCGGATGGCCGCTGAGCAGCGCTTCGACCTCGCCAGGCTGAATGGTCTTCCCGCCCCGGCGAATGACGTCGCGCTTTCGTCCGGCGATCACCAGATTTCCCGCGGCGTCGAAGCGGCCGAGGTCTCCCGTGCGGAACCATCCATCTGCAGTCCAAGCTTCGCGCGTAGCAGCATCATCTCGGAAATACCCGGTCGAGCAGCACGGGCCTCTTCCCCAGATCTCACCCGATTCGCCCGCGAGGACGTCGTGCCCGTCCTCGTCCACCAGGCGAAGCTCCGTACCCCCGCGCGGCGGGCCCACCGTGTGGAGGCGAACTTCGAGAGGATCTTTGGGAGACGGCACCGTCCAGCCGCCGAAGTCGACCGCTCCGTAGCCCGACAGGACGATGCCCTGCGCGCTGCGCTCCACCCGTTCGGCAGCGACCGCAGGAAACCCCATCCCGGTCGTGTACCAGATCCTCACCCGGTCGACGACGGACCTGGACCACCTCGGGTGGTCGAGCAGGGACATGATCTGCGGAGGAACGCCGCATACGATGGTGGGGTGAATGCGGGCCAGCGAATCGAGCACCGCGCCGGGCTCGATCTCGTCAATCAGGCACGCAGACGCACCAACCAATGGAGCGGCGAAGAGCGGGATGATGCTCGGGCCGATTCCCTGACTGAGCGCCGCGATCACGTCGTCCTCGCGCAGCTCAATCAGCTCGACTTGCGCCTGGGCGCGCCGCATCCAGGCCGAGACGCGGAATCGGGCGAACTTCGGGATACCGGTGCCCCCGGACGTGGGCAGAATCACGAACGCCTCATCGGCTGGCCGCTCGAGCAGCGTCGGCGCCGAGGGCTGGTTTCCAAGCTGAGCGAGCGCGTCGAAAGATATTCCACTCCCGGCCGGCGGACCGCCGAGCACGACGAGTCGAGGCGGCGTGCCAAGGCTGCGCAGCAGGCTCTGAGCCGCGGCTGCGTAGTCGCGATCGCGAAACTGCTGAGGGACGACCAAAACAGCCGGCGCCGCCCGATCGAGGATGTTGTGCAGCTCCCACTCGCGCAAGCTGGCGGCGATCGGTAGCCAGATCAGCCCAGCCCGTTCGCAAGCAACTCGGAGCACGTACAACTCGACCCAGTTGGGCAACCAGCAGGCGACGACGGCACCTGGCTCAATGCCCATCGCGAGCAATCCGCGCGCCAGCGAGCGGCTCAGCTCGGAAGCCTTTCGCCAGCTCAAGGACGTTCGTCGATCTGAAAGGGCCAGCCGCTCACCGCGCTCGCGCGCCTGGCGATCCCAGCACTCTGCGAACGACGTCGACAGGCTACCCATTGCCCGCGATGCGGAGGGCTTCGAAGACATCATGGTAACCCACGCCCGGCAGCTCCGACGGCAGCTCGCGCACGATCTGCATCGCGTACGGCGCGGCAAGCCGCACGCCCACGGGCGTTCTCACCCACAGGGTCTCGCCGTTCGGGAACGCATCCGGGCGCCGATCGATGACGACGACGGCGTGGCGCAGCCCGTACTTGCGAGGCCCAGGCGTCAGGTCCACCAAGACGAGCGGGATGGGGACGCCTTCTTTGAGCTGCTCTCGATTTCGAACGAATGTCTCCCAAACGCGCGAGCGCTTCATCGCGACCTCCATGCTCCGTTCAACAAGACCTGGCGAGCTTCGAAACTTTTCATCGCCTCGTCCTAATCGTGGCTGTAGGTGTAGCAAGCGTCGGATTCGTCGACGATCTTCTCCATCTCGCCCACCGACACGCGCTTGGCGACGGAGTGGATTTCCCCGTCGGCAAGCCCCAGCGCGTGAATCGCGTTGCTGTTCACCAGCACCTTGGCCCCAGCTTTCGCCAGCTGCTGGATGTACTCGAGCTGATTGCGCGGCGCGGCCGACGTTGCGACTCCCAGTCGACTGGCCGCGGCGCTGCGCTGCTTGCTCGTGAACGCCGTACCTTCCAGAGGCGTCTTCTTTGCGCTCGTCCGCAGGGCGCCCACGCTTTGCCCGTCGAAGAGGATTGAGACTGCGTCCCCCGCCTTGAGCGAATCTGCGGCCTCGCCCAGCATCTCGTTCAGCTTCGGGTCGTTCGGCACCACTGAGCTCACCAAGTGAACCGCCTTGCGCGCCTGCTTCGAATCGGCGACGGGCGGAGCGGGCGCCGCCGGCCGAATTCCAAGCAGCGACCTGACGAGCGCGCGGGCTGCGTCGCTGCTCCAATCCCCCTCGCCGGCACCGCGTCCGACGATGCGACCGTTCCGGTCGATCACCACCGTGTTCGGGCAGCCGAGGACGCCGAACTCCTTGTTCGCTCGATCTTCATCCTCGGCCGCGAGCGGGAACGAGAGGTTGTTCTGTTTTCCGAATGCCGCGGCGTCCGCCGGATCCTCCTCGAGATCGACCCCGATCACGGCCAACCCTTGGCCTTTGAACTCTTGCTCCAGCGCTGCAATAGCGAGAACCTCCCGCTGGCAAGGCTTTCAATTGGTGAGGAAGAACTCGACCAGCACCGCCTTGCCTCGATAATCCGACAATCGGATCGAGCGCCCATCGGTCGCTTGCAGGACCAATTTGCCGGCCGGAATCGGCGGCGTGATCCGTCGCACCCTCATCGCGGAAAACTCGTCGTTGGCGGCGTCTGCGGCCTTGGCGGATGCCGGGAGCGCCGCGAGTGCGGACGCGCACCCGAGCGCCACCGCAAGTGAACGAAGATATCGAAGATGCATTCGCGACTCCTCCTTCACCGGCTTTCAGAGCTGCCCTCTAGCGGGGAGCGACCGCGTCGTCCGGCTTCGCCGTCCGCGCTTCCTTTACGGTTGGATCTTTAAAGCCGTAGCTGCGCCACTTCTGCAGAACTCGCTGCTGCACCGCTTGCGGGAACATGCAGTTGAACGTGGCCCTCACCGGCACATCCCATTCGCGCGACCAGCTCGGCGGCCAGGTGCAATCGAATCCGACGGTCGCTCCACGCTTGGCGAGGCGCTCGTCCTGGCTGTAGCAGGGCGTGAGCGTATTCGCGCCGCCCTCGTAATGGACGACATGGATTCCCCGCCCCGGATGACATTGAGTGGCGAAGGCGTGCATGACCGCCTCCATATTGAACGGGTCGACGTCCGTCTCCACCACGAAGATCTTGGACAGAAGCGCGCGGCGCGAGGTGAGGATCTCGACGATCTTGCGGCACACTTCCGGGCCGCCTTTCTCCACGGCGATCACAGCGGCGTGGACCGCCGCCTCCGCCGGCACGTAGACGTCGGCCGCTTCGATGCCGTGCCTGGCGAGGCGCCGCTTGATGCTGAGCGCTCCGCTCATCGATGTGATCGTGGTGCTGTCGTCTTTGTAGCCGGTCGCATCCACGGTGAGGATGGGCCGTCGGCGGTGGGTAATCGCGTTGACGCGGCAGAGGATCCCGTTTCCCATCTCGCCCGTTCGGTAGCCGGGATACTCTCCGTAAGGACCTTCGAGAGACACGCGATCGGGCAGGATCTCCGCCTCGAGAACGATCTCCGCGTTGGCCGGCACCAACAAGTGATTGGTCTCGCAGCGGACGAGCTCCACCGGCGCGCCGCGCATCCCTCCTGCAAGCTCGGCCTCATCGGTGCCGAGAGCGACGGTGGCCGCCGCGGCCAGATGGCACAGGGGATCCGCGCCGATCGCAATCGCGATCGGCATCGGCTTGCCCTTCGGCAGGAACTGCTCGCGGAAGATTTTGCCAAGATGGCTGGTGGGACGCGGGAATCCGGTGAGCGTCTTGGGACCGTGCACCATGAAGCGGTAGATTCCCCAATTGGTCCATTTGGTTTCCGGATCCTGCGAGACCACCAGGTCCCACGTTCCGAGGTAGCGGCCGCCATCACCTTCGTGGAGCATCGGCGACGGCAGCTGGAACACGTCCACTTGGTCGCCGCGGAGGACGACTTCCTTGCAGGGGCCCGTCTCGACCTCGATCGGCGGGATGAGCTTCTGCTCGCGCCGCTCGTATTCGCGGTAGATCTCCTTGACGCTCGCGTCGGGCCTGAGCCCGAGCGAGATTGCCACCCGGCGCCAGGTCGCCAGTGGGTTCACGAAGACGCTGTGCTCCGCCGGGTAGTCCGCGATTCGAGTGAACCAAATGGCCTGCGCGTCGCGCTCGCAGGCGAGGCGGCTGATCGCTCCCAGCTCGAGGTCCCAACTCACCTCCTCGTCGATGACGACGAGGTCGCCCGAAGCGCGCAGAGCCTCCATGAACTCGCGGTTGTCGTGCCAGATCATCGCCGGCTCCCGCGGGTGTCTCGATCGATCTTGTACGCTGGCAGCACCTCGGTGGCTGTACACACGATGAAACGCAGTGTCAATACGACGCGGCGGCGCGCTGGGAGCAACCCCTCGGGACCAGAGGGCAGGTTTGCTTAGCGCGTGCGTTTCACTGCGTGGAACTTTTCACCGGTCGCGGCTCTAGCCGGGAATGTGCCGCCTTGTCGCTTGCAGCCTGCGCGGACTACGCCTTTCGCGACTCGCGATCAACGGGCGTCTGTCCGCAGGTCAGGCGCGAAGCGCCTTGAGCGTCGCCGCCCAGGCGGCGAGTTGCTCGCTTTCGAGCTGACGGGTCTTGAACTCGATTCCGCTCGTGATCCGCGCGGATGGCTCGACGTCCTCTCTCGCTTGGTCTGCGAGCACCTGCTCGACGGTCGCCTCGAATCGCGCCAGGCCTGCCAGCTCGGGCGCCGATTGCTGCTCGACCGCGCGCGCCTTCACGTAGTACGCGACGCCGGCCTCGATCAGGCACAGGGTGAGGCGACCGGAGCGTCGCAGGTTGCTCGACGTTCGGCTGCTCCCATACGTCGCCAGGCGCAGCCTGTGCTCATCGAGGGCCACTACCTCACCGTAGGAGAGGAGTGCTGGATGCGCCCACCCTTGCGAATCGACCGTGGCGATCAAGATCGCCTTGCCAATCCTGGAGGGCAGATCGCGACCGTCGAGCAATGAGAGCAGCAGCGCGGGCAACTCGTTTCCCAACTCGCGTGACACGGATGAAGATACCGCCAGGAGCGCGTGTTGGCCATCGCGCGTGGGGACATGTGCAGTCGAAGCAGTCGAGCCAGCTTGGCTACTGCGCGGACGGCGGGCGCGTCGGCGTAAGCGCCGCCTTCTTGCCGTCGCTCGTGAAGTCGCGCGGGTACACCATGATCGAGTGGCTGGTGGTGTCGCCGGCGCCGTATTCGCTGTTCTTCATGTCCACGTAGACGGCGCGCGGGCTGGTGAGCTGGGTCAGCGTGCCGCGGATGATTTTCTTGGGCGCCACGTCGCCGCTGTCCGTCCGCTTCCACACCGCAAGGAACCCAGGCGTCTCATACACAAACTCCTGGACCAGCCCGCGATCGGCAAGCACCAACTCGTCGCGCTGGGTGTCGAGCTGGATTTGCCGCGGCCGCAGCATGCCGGTATTCGGTCCGGTGATCACGCGGATGGGCGCCACATTGCCGCTGTCCGTGCGCCGGAAAACCAGCAGCGCGGGCTTTGGTTTCTCCTTGGTTTCCTCTTCGGACACCTTGGCGTCTTCGCCCGGTTTGCCTTCGTCGGACAGGATGATCTCGTCGTGCACCGGATCGACCACGATGCCCTGAGGGCTGCGGATTCCGGTCAGGGGACCGACGATCTCGCGCACCGGCGCCACGTCGCCTTTCGCATCCCTATCGAAGACCAGGATGCTGAGCCGCGTATCGTTGGAAACGATCAGCTCATTGTGCTTGTTGTCGACGGCGACGCCCTGCGGCGAGTGCAGGTGCGTGCGCGCGCCCTGGATCACGCGTTTGGGCGGCGTGTTCCCGCTTTGCGTGCGGGCGAACACCAGGATGGCGCCAGCGACGTTGCTGGGCATGATGACCTCGTCATTGGGGATGTCGAGGTAAACGCCATGAAGGCTCCGGCTGATGCCTGTCTTCTGCCCTTCGAGGATACGCAGCGGCGCCACCTGCCCATTTGCTTGCCTGGCAAACACGGCCAGGCGGGGGTGGCTCACTCAATTAGCCACGCCTATTTCGTCTCGTTCTGGGTCGACGTAAATCGCGCCGGGGTTGCCGATTCCAGCCGCCACTCGGCTCTGGCTGGGCGAGATCACCCGCACCGGTTTGACGTTGCCGCTGGCGCCGCTCTTATAGACGGTGATGGTGTGGTTGGCCCAATTGGCGACCAGCACCTCGTGATGCTTTGTGTCGACGAACACGCCGGTCGGATTGCTCAGACCGGTATTGTCGCCCTGGATCACTCGCACCGGGGCGGCGTTGCCCTTCGCCTTCTGATCGAAAAACAACAGAGCGTCGCTTGGGCTGCCGCTGGCCACGACGATCTCATGGCGCTCGGTGTCTACGAAGATGGGCTTGGCATTGTCCAGCTTCGTGTTCGGGCCCTGGATCGTCCGCAGCGGAGCGACGTTGCCTTGGGCGTTCCGCGCATAGACGGTGATGGAAGGCAAGTGCGTCGACCCGACGGGCATGCCCGTGGTGGCGTCCTTCGTCACTTCCTGTCCCAGGTTGGCGACGTAGATTTCGTTGGCCTTCGCATCGACGAAGATCCCGTGCGCATTGGCGAGCCCGGTCGCCGGGCCCTTGATCGTGCGCTTCGCCGTCGCATCGCGATCGGCGTCGGTGTTCGTCGTGCGGGCAAAGACGCTGATCTGATTCCGCTTCTGATGCGTCACGAACAGCTCGTCATTGGCGGTGTCGAGCGCGATACCCCACGACCGATTGAACCTGAGCTGCCGCCTCTTGCCATCGATCCGGCGGATCGGCGCTACGTTCCCGGAAGCGGAGCGGGGGTAAACGGTGATCAGGTCGGCGATATCGTTGCCGACGTTCCAGATCTCGTTGTGGACCGGGTCGATAATTACCTGGCCGGGGAAGGTGATGAAGGTCTTCTGCCCTCCGATCTCTCGCAGGGGTGCGACGACGCCCTGGGCCGAACGGCTGTAGACCTGCAGCGTCTCCTGGGCGTCGTTCCCGACGAGGATCTCGTCGTTCACCAAGTCCACCGACAGGGTATCGAAGTTCGGATCCTGGTCCTTGATCACCCGCAGCGGGGCGACGTCGGTGGCATTCGCCGGGGAAAGCTCCGCGGTCGCGACCACGGACGCCAGGAGAAACAATTTGCGCAGAGCCTGCCGCATCGCCGGTCACCCTCAGGCCAAAATCGCCTGTTTTGTATACGTCTAAGTTCAGATCAAGTGTCAAGAAAAAACTGCCGCTGGGGCAATGGCGAGCCGAACGAGCGAGTCACTGGCGCCCGGGGGGTTGCCTTGTTGCGGAAACGACAATCCATCAGGCAATGCGTCGCCGCCTGATCGTAAATTGGTAGGCGCCCAACGAAACAACGAGGATCACTGCGATCCACGCTACCAGCAGGGGGGAGTTTCGAAATCCGAAATAGAGCATCCACGCTGCGGACAGCGCGAAGATTGACGCGGCTGCCAACGCGGCCAGCGGCGGCGGGGGCAGGCCTGTCCGGCCAAAGCGAATCCGAAACAAAGAAAGACAGGTCAGGGCAGCGAAGAGTGTCAGCACCGCGCCGATGTTTTGGAGCACTTGCTGTAGTGGGTGTGTGAAAATCAGCACGACGCTGAGGACACCCTGCAAAATGATCGAGCCCGCGGGAGGGCGATTCTGCTCTGCTCGAAAAATTCGCGGCAAAAAGCCGTCCTCGGCCATCGCGCCGTAGATTCGAGGCCCGGCGAAGATCATCGCGCTCATCGCCGATATGAACAGCGCAATGGCGACGAGCGACATCAACCGCGCGCCGAGATCGCCGATCAGCCCCTTCATGATCGGGTGGCCGAGCGTGATGCGCTTGCTCTCGTAAGCGAAGACCCCCGATGCCTGCTCTGGAGTGAGATTGGCGACGAATACCCAGTTCATCAGTAGGTACAGGATCGCCACCAGGGCGCAGCCGATGAGCATGGCGCGGGGCACCGTCCTTCGAGGTTCCTTGAACTCTTCGGTTGCGTAGACCGCCGCGTTCCAGCCGCTGAACGCGAAGGCGATGTAAAAGAGGCTGCCCATGAAGGGCGCCAGCGGAAACGAGTCGGAATGATGAGCGGGCTGCCAGGTCGGCCACGCATGCTTGCCGGCGAGCAGTCCGACCGCGGTGAAACAGACGACCAACGAGCTTTTGAGCACCACCAGCAAGTTTTGCGTCCATTGGGACGAGCTCAAGCCGATGGCGTGCGCCGCGGTGAGCAGCGCCACCAGTCCAGCGCCCACCCACCGGGGATCCAGCCCCTGCCACAAAGTTTGGGCGAAGCTACCCGCGGCCACCGCATCCACCGCGACCGGCGCAGAAAAGCCAACCAGCAGCGACGTCCAACCGGCGACGTAGCCGACTGCCGGATGGATCAGCTCAGATAAAAAGCGATACTCGCCGCCCGAGCGCGGAATGACCGTGCTCACGGCGGAATACGCGGTCGCGCCCGCCAGGGCGATAAGGGCGCCCACGGCCCACGCAGCGAGAATCGCTCCGGGCCCGAGGTCCTGGGCCATGAAACCGGTGCTCAAGAACACACCCGCGCCAATCATGTTGGCCACCACCAGTCCGACGCCGGGCCACAGCCCGAGCAATCTGCGTTCTCGAGGCACTTTGGTTCCGCTGGTTGAGACAAAGGCCTTCTGATAGAGCTGAGGCACTCTCGAAACAGCGAGGCGTACGACAACACGCGCCGCCGATCAACAACCGGGGGAATGGAGAGCGAGATGAGAAGCCAACCAGAGGAATTCGCCGCCCGCGCAAACGAAAAGCGCAGCACGTTCTACTTCGTCGGCGCGTTGTTAGTCTTGGCTGGAATCAGCGTTCCGGCCGGCGCTCAAGAAGACGTCAAGGTGACGATCGAGACCCACTTCTCGCCGAATCGAGGCGGAGCGCGCCCGATCCAGGACGCTTGGATTCGCGAGCTCGGGAATGCGACCAGCTCTATTCGAGTGGCGATGTACAGCTTTACTCTTCAGTCTTTCAAGAACGCGCTCATCGACGCAAAGGGCCGCGGTGTTGACGTTCGCGTGCTGGCGGATAAAGACGGCCTCTACTACAGCGGTGCTCCAAGTTGCCCGGCGGTCGACCTGTACAATGCTGGGATTCCGATCAAGGGCTACCTGCCCTCAGACCCGAGAGACCTTTTGCATGACAAGTTCATGCTGATCGACGATTACATTCTGGTGACCGGCAGCGCCAACTTCACCACGGCCGCCGTTCAGTTCAATCACGAAAACTCGATCATCCTCAAAGCGGTTGGAGATACGCCGCGCTTCATCTCTTCCTACCGAGACCAGTTCGAGTCCATGTGGAACGATGAATTTGCGGACTTCAACGGATCCTTTCAGGACTGGGTACCCGAAGGCTCTTGTCTGTAGAAAACGGTCGGCCGACCAGACTAAGGCGCGCTCGGTTTGACCGAGTCTGGGAGGACCGTAGCTGGGAGCATGGCCTGGCTGGCGCCTGCGGCGAGAGCGGTGATCGTTATCGCGAGGCCGAGATACCTCGCGAGCAGCAACCGGCGGAATTCAGGCGCCGGCGGCACTGACCGAGCGGCAACGCGACCATGGCCCAGAGCGCATCTACTATAGGAGTGAAGGCCTTCCGCTAAACAATTTCTGGTGGTTTCATCAATGCTTTCAAGCAATTGATAACAAAAATGTTGCATGGAAAGTCTTAACAACTATGAGAGGGTTACGAATCGGGGGCTACGAGCCCACCGCCGGCGACGTGGAGCTCGGCTCGGGAACGACTTCCGGACGAAGTCGCGTTGCCCAGCGTACGCAAGCCGCCGGATCGCGCTCGGAGGCCGGTGAGGGCAGCGCGCTCCTCTAAGAGGTTGGTGTTTGCAAGCTGTTTAGGTCTTCGGCTTTGGTTGCTGCGCTTTCTGCTTTTGCTGCTGTTCTTCGGTCCACGGAGGAGTAATGCCGAGCATGCGGGCGTAGGCGATCGACTGACCCATGTGCTCGTGTTCATGTACAGCCACGAAAAACGCGATTTCGCGATAACTGGCCTTCCGGCCCCCGAACCAATCCGCCGTCTTTTCCATATCCGCCTCGCTGAGCTTCGCCACTGCCGCCTTAGCGTGCGCGAACGATTTCTTCATCATGTCCATCACCTTTGCCTTGTCGGTGGCCGATTTGTCATAGTCCTTTGGGTTGAAATCGGCCGGCGGCTCGGTGCCCAATCGACGCGGAATTGCGAAGTTCCCGCCTGCGACGTGCAAGAACACCTCGCTTACTGAGCGCGCATCCTTGCTCGGACGCCAGCTGTATTTTTCGGCCGGAATGGCTTGCGCCAGTTTGGTCAGCTTGGTTTCCGCGTCGTCGATCAGGCGCGTGACCTCCGCCCGCACGCCCGTAGTCGGTGCGGAGTCAGCCGCGGCAGGTGGCTGCGCCGCGTTTCCGGAAGCCTGCCCAAAAGCAACCCGCGGGACCGAAACGAGGATCAAACACAAATTCGACAGGATGACTTTGCTCTTGCTAACTCTCATGGTTTCCTCCTGTAACCGATATTTTCTGCGAACTTCGGGCACCCTAGCGAAAGCTCGATCGCCAAGCAACGAGTTGCGAAAAGTTGCCTGCACCGCGCGAACGCGGCTCGCACATCTCGCTCGGTAGAGCGCGGCCGACTTTGTCAGAATGCCGCTTCTCATCGAGAAGTTAGGAATTACCGGCGGCTAAGGGCGCCGATGCGAAGCGCCTGTCTTCGAAAGGGCTGGGGACACCCCAAGCCCATCGGCGACAACTGCACGGAGGACGGTCGCGTGCAGCACCGGCGGGTCGAACTGGTGAAGAAGTAACTTGCCGCTTTTGCTATGAATCCGGACAATGAATCCGGTGCGTGCGAGCTCGTCCTCGCACGCAATCCCGGTTCTCGGATTTCGACATCGTGCGGAAGCTCACGCTCGGCAAACTCCTTCGTCGGATAGACACGCGCGATGACGCGTTGACAGTCTTGTCGGCTGTCTCCCAATCTCTTTACGTGCTCGCTTTGATTGTACTTGCCTATGTCGTCTCCATCTTGCCGCAGGTCTGGTGGTGGGTGGCGGGGCTCCTGGGCTATGCGGCGTTCTTCGCGTTGAGTGGCTTCTTCCTTACTCGAAGAAGAAGCAGAATGTTGGCTACTTCCGTCCTTGGCTTTGCTCTGGTGCTACTAGCGTCGGCCCTCAGAACCACTCCAATTGCTCATGGAAGCCTTAAGAGCCTCGTAGGCCTGGTGCCTTGGTTCTTATTCATGGTGTTTTGGATCTTGGTGGGGGCGAACGCGGTTCGCGCGACATGGATGTTTCATCGCCTGGAGCGTTCAAAAATCCTGCTAGGGAATGTGATACTGGTAGTGGTCCTCAGCATCATCTACGGCTTTGTGCCGTGGTTTGTCTTGATTTCGTGGTCTTTTTGGGCGGCGTCTGTATCGATTGACGTGCAGACGAGGATTATCGCCGTGGGCGGCGTATTTGCGCTCAGTATTTCCATTCTTGGTTTGGCCGGTTATTTGCCAGGCACGCGCAATCGGCCCTTCGCGACGGTGCCGCCGGCACAGCGGCGCGTAGGCGGCGGTGACCAATCATAGGGGGATGTTGGCGCGAAAGACCGAACCCCTTCGCCTTCTGTTTTACCGATTCTGAGTCGTCGATTTTGCGAATAACTCAGCAATCGTGGGGCTGCGGCTACCGCTAAAACGGCTGGCGAGATTCTCGGCGAGCAGGGCATCGTTCTCCGCGCCGGCGGTCGCCCGCCTGACATGTTCACGATGCTCTTCTTTGGAGCCGTGCATGGTAATCAGCGCCGCGGCGAACTCCATTTGCGGATCTGGGCGAGACTCGAGCGCCTTTTTCACCCATGCATAGCCATCCACGCCGTTCGCTGGATTGTTCGCGTCGTTCCAATGCAATTGCTTGTAGGCCTCGGTGAAGTATCCAGCGTCAAATAGAGCCAGAGCCTGCGGCTGCGCCGCGGTCTCCGCTGCATTGACTCGAGCGCGAAGTTTGCCGAGCAATTCCTCGGCAAGTTTTGAGTCGTCGCGCGCATAAAGCGCAGCCCGACGCAGAGTCTCCATTCGCACCAGAACCGGCGTGGAGGAATTGAGTATTGCGAGCGTATCGCCGACTAAGTTCTTCACGTCGTAAGTCTCGGCTCCCGAGAGGTTTGCATCGTGACTCGGCCAGGGCAGGGATCGCGCCTCCCCAATCGCGATGGAATGGCAGATGAGAGGAGGACCTGCATGCGCGGAAGGAGCAAAAATCAAAGACGCTGCAAAAAAGCCGATCGCACGGCGCAGTGAAACACTCACCGACAGATTCATGTCCTGCTCCTTGTAGATAGTCGTACGGCCATCGAAAAGACGCGGGAAGGGAGGCCGCCGTTAACGAGACCGGCGCAAGCCCGTTTTGGCCCACCTCGCTACTCTGCCCGCGGCGCGCTTTGCGACCAGGAGCGCTCGAACCTCCGCCAGAGGGAAATGTCGCCAAAGCCGAGCTCGCTCCACCAGTCGTCGAGCATCGGCTGATCAAGGCGCAAAATGCCCTCGCGCGTCACATTTGGGGGAGGCGGAACGAGAGCCCTGAGACGATCGTAAACGCGTTCGCGATCTCCCGCGTCGACACGCAGCAGCAAATGCCACAGGGTGAGCGCGTCTTGCCTACGAGCCTGGTTGATAATCAAATCGAGCCGCTCGCTGCGTTGTGCGGGCCTGAGCGCGGCGAAGTCGAAGGCGGATAACGCGGCTCGAAAGGACTGGGCGGCATCTTCAAAATACGGCGTGCCCGGACCAATCTTGGGACGGGTGGGACAGACCGCACCCGCGGGAATGAATGACTCACGGTTGCCGAGCTTGAATCCCACCCAACCCATGGTCGTTCGCAGCAGCCCCGCGCCCGAGTCGTCCACCTGCAGGGTATACGCGCAGCCGAGATCGATCGCCCTGGCCGAAGATGTATCAACGACAAATTCTCCTGGAGGCGCCCAGATGAAGGCACGAATGGTTCCGCGATCGAGCGCGAGCCGTTGCCGGCCTGGACTGGTGGTGGTAAGCAGACGAAGTCGCGTATTCGGTTCGACGCTTACTTCGCCCACGGCGCTGGCGGTGATGGTAGCGCGCGAGTCGGCATCGGTTTCCAGTGCTTGACCGATGGCCAGGCTCGCCGCTCGGTTATTTTCGCCGATTGACTGAGACCCGATTCGAGGCGCACCCGACAGACGAGCAACCTCCCAGGATGTGGGTGCGGGGACGGCTTGTTGCAGCCGCAATCTCGCAATGCCAAACACGGCAATCAGGACGCACGCAGCTGCAAGAGCGATGAATCGCCACCCGCGTAAAACCGAGCCGCGCCGCTTGCGCTCGGGTTCTGTTGTTTCCGGAAACACCAGAGGCTGGTCTCGGTGGCGAAATTTGGCCAGTGCAGTTTCCAGTTCCTGGATTTCCGGATCTGGCTCGCCCGAGCGGTCCCAAAGGTAATCGCTATTCATCGCGCCTTCCTCTTGCGCACTGCGTGTTTCCAACGAGCGATCCAACCCGCCCCAGCAGTTCTCGGCGGGAGCTCACTTCCAGAGCCGTCGGCGCTCCGACACATCTTCTCGCGCAACTGTTGCATGCCGCGATGCAGGTTGACTCGAACGGAACCTGGAGTCAGTCCTGTGTGAGCGGCAATCTCCGGACCGGTCATGCCTTCGACCAAGCGGAGGATCAGCGTTTCGCGATAGGCGTCAGGCAAAGTGCGGATGAGCTCCAAGATCTTCTCGGCGCTTATTTCGGTCGGGTGGCTCATCCGCGGGGCCTCGGCTGCGCGCATCGCGAGCACCTGTTTGACCGCGGTCGCCGTTTGGAGGCGACGGCGATGGTCATTGGCGCGGCTACGTGCGATTGCAGCCAACCAGCCTCCGAAACGCGTGGCGTCGTTCAAGTCGTGAAGTCGTCGAAACGCGTGCAGGAAAACATCCTGAACAAGGTCGTCCACGTCGGAAAAAGAAACGCGAGCAAGCAGAATGCCGTGCACCATTCGCGAGTAACGCGAGTACAAACAGCCGAACGCATCGCGGTCGCCGTCGCGCGCAGCGGTAACCAAAGTGGCATCATCCGAGCCTTCGGTCACGTACCAACGTGCCACGGTCCGACGCTCCATCATTGCGCCGCGGAGGTCAATTCTGGTCTGCACGATGATAGACGCCGAAAGGACGGCGAGCGTTAACACCCAAAACGAGGACCACCAACGAGCGCGAGAAGGCGTCGACCGAATGTCGCGGCAGACCGCCGGCGGTTCCCCGTGCCCCATATTCCGTCACCTGGGCGACGACTTCGAAGGGCAGATGGGTTAGCAGGTTGGCGCTGAGATCCTGTCCGGCCAAATCTAGGCCCATTTGCATCGAGTGTGAAATCCAGCTCGGAAAGCGAGCTTAATTTACCACTCGATTCGGATCCTCGCCCAAAAATAGTGAGCCGCGAAGCACTTCAACCGCGACGCGGCGACGGTGAAGGATTTCACCGCCCTTGTGCATGAAGCCCGAAGGCCGGGGTGGTTGGCTCAGTTGGATGCCGATGACGCCTCGACTTGAGGGTAGGCGCTCTTCGGCTTGAGGTACTGACCCGATCGCTGCGCGTAGGAATCGATCGACGGAGCGCTGAGGATTACGGACAGGTCAGGCGCCCATTTAACTCCCGCGCCCGGACTGGGTTTACAGGTCGACTCGGGGTTGATCGCTTGGGGCGCCCGATG
>DATFTC010000288.1:0-8992 GCA_035262305.1 Myxococcaceae bacterium
TCGAGGACAAATTGTCTGGAGGATTTCGTCTTGAAGAAACATCTTATGTTCTCACCGCTCACGAGAGTGAGCCATTGCCGCGGCGTACCGGCAACCCTCGGGTTGATGTGTGTACTCTCTCTAGTGAAGTCGTCATCTTCCTTTGGACAAGTTGCTTCGGAAATTTATCCAAGGGTCTTGGATGAGCAAGCGCCGCCGGGAGGGATGATACAGCTGAAGGTCCACCTCACTGAGCCGAGGCCGATCACTACCGGGACAACGTCGATTGCGGATGATGGGACAAGTCAAGGCACTCAAGCGCCTTTGGGTGACATGCTGGGCGCGGCTCTATTCAGTCCAGGAGGCACCGTCAGTGGAGCCGCGGTTGTCAGCGGAGGCCATGTGAGCATCAGCTTCTTCTCGCCGGACGGGACTTTCGGGACAGACGAGGATTCTCCGATTATCGCTGTTTCAATCCCGGTGCGCCCGGATGCGGTGCCGGAACAGACCGCGCTGCTCATTCTCGATCCAAGCAGCTCCTATTGGGTAGCCCCGTCTGGTGAAACCTATGAGCAAGAGGTGGTATGGGGAAAGTTCACGGTGGGCGGAAGCGTTTCGATCAGCAACATCGTCCCGGGCGGCGGGTTGGTTCCCGCGGGTTCGACGATTAGCGTGAGCGGAATTGGATTCCAGCCTGGAACGCTGGTTCAGATCGAGGGCGTCGAGCTTGAGTCCACTCTGTATGTTGATCCGACTCGGTTGGATGTCGTCCTTGCAAAGCAAACGCAGATGCACGGGAAGCGGGTTACGGTGACCAACAACGACGGCTCATCGGCGACCTACTATTCCTATCTTCGCGCGACGCCAGTTGGGCAGAGTGCTCGGCCATTGTTAGCAGCGACTTTTCCGCTCTTCGCCACGGGAACTTTCACCAGCGCATTTTTCATCCCTCCAGATGACAGCGCCCTGTTCTTTGGATTGGCGCTGCAGAACCCAAATGCGACACCATCGATGGTAGAAATCGCGCTGTTTTCCTCAAGCTACGAGCTGCTCGAATCGTCGAGCTTTTCCTTGCCCTCTGAAGCAACGATCACCCGCGAGATCTCGGAGTATCTTCCAGGCTTCTGCCCACCGGCGGGGAGTTACTTACGCGTGCTGTCCGATGCGCCGCTTCAAATGCTCGGGCTGGTCGCAAACGACGCCGACCGCTCCGTGGTACCTGTACAGCCAATCAGCGGCTAGGATGCGTGA
Organism: Myxococcaceae bacterium; assembly: GCA_035262305.1. GTDB lineage: Bacteria > Myxococcota > Myxococcia > Myxococcales > Myxococcaceae > DATFTC01. The sequence continues at coordinate 1,231 of DATFTC010000288.1, forward strand.
CCGTCAGAACGATGCTGGTTGGTTATCAGTCGTTTTGGTTGAACATCAACCTTGCCACGTAGAGCAGTCTCTCCACGTCACGAGGACCAAGGTGGCGACGTTGGATAAAATCCGACAGTGGGCGCGCCACTTCCGTGCTGTCCTCCGGCCAACGGTCGATGCCGGAAAGCAGGTCTGCGACCGGGACGTCGAGGGCTTGCGCCAGCGCCGCGAGGGTATGCATCGGCGGCACCCTTTGGCCGCGCTCCATCATCGACAGATAGGAGACGCTGATTCTCGCTTTGCTGGCGAGCTCCTTTTGTGTCCAGGGTTGAGCTTGATGATTCCGCAGGTCCCGAATCCGTTCGCCAATTCGTTTCCCGATATCGGACACGTTTCTCCACGATGGGCGCGGCACGGGCAAAGTAAGCACCAATCTTGAGACAGCCGTGCAGCCGTTCGCGGAACAAAAAAATGCCGATCGAGGCAACCGGCGGGCGACTTGGCCTCGCGCCTGGCCCCAGGAGTGGAAGGCGAGCGTACGTAAGACGTACGCCCCGACGCCACCAAAACTGTTCCGTTCGATGTCAGCCTATTGTCTTAAAGACCAATGGGTCCGCACGGCGCCGTTTTCCAAGAGCTCATCGGAGGGGCAAAGATGAAGGTGCTCCTGTTCTGGTTTGCCGCCAGCGTCTTGCTGGTCGTGGCGCTGGTAATGAGGGGCTGGGCGGAAGCGCTGCACGCCAAGCTCAAGGCGAAGCTCCGGGCGAGACAGGAGCGTCAAAGGGAAGCGAGGCGCCAGGTGCTCAGAAAGAGCGGTTGGAGATGACGGGAGTCGACAGGTCCGGCTATAAGGCCGGAAATGGAGGTGGGGAGACTCTCGGACGAGGAGCTGGTTGCTCTGGCGCAAGAAGCGGCCGGTTCGCCCCCGGTCGCCTGCATCAACGAGCTCTTTCGCAGGCATTATGCGCGCGTGGCACGCTGGTGCTTCCGATTCACCGGCGACCGGGAGTCAGCCGCCGATCTGGCCCAAGAGATCTTCGCCAAGGTCTATCGATCGCTCGGCTCGTTCCGCGGGCAATCGAAGTTTTCAACCTGGCTCTATTCGGTTGCAAGGAATGAATGTGTGAACGCGGTCAAAGCACTTTCCATCTCGCAAGCCGAACCTGGGGACGACGTGCTTTTGGGCTTGGCCAACCCCGACGAGAGCGATTTCTGGTTCGCTGCGGAGCGCATGATCTCGGCGCAGCTCGCGCGAGAGCTCCTCAATGAAGCGCTGGACGAAACGGAAAAAGCCGTTTTCACTCTCCACTTCGGCAGGAATTTCTCCTTGGCGGCGATTACCCGGTTGCTCGGGCTCAGAAATGCGAGCGGAGCGAAGGCTTACGTGGTCAGCGCCAGGCGAAAATTGAGCAAGTTGATCCAGCGTTGGCAGGCCCAGGAGCAAAGGGCAGTGGGCGAGGGGAGGGAACGGTGATGCCGGATCGCGCGCTCGAAGATCGAGAGCTGTGGAGACAAGCGCTCGAACCGACTGCAGCTTGTCCGGTACCCGAAGAGTTGGTCCGGGTTTCTCGCGAGGTGCCTCACGACAGCGCCGCGACCCGCGCGCACGTCGAAGGATGTGTGCAGTGTCAGACGGAGCTCGCATTGGTAAAGGAATTTCAATCTGCGACAACAGACCCAGGCGAGGCAGCGGCGGTAAGTTGGATAACTGCAGAGCTCGAGCGCCGATTTGAGCGGATCCTCACCGCTTCATCTGCAGCTCCGGTCGCTGTGCTCCACAAGCCGGTTCCCTGGTACAGGCGCTTCGATCGGGGTCGATTCAGAGTGGCCGCACTCACAGCCGCCGGCCTTTTGATCCTCCTTGGAGTGGGCCTAAACCTACGTGGGGTGCAAGAACCGGAGCTGAATTCGAAATCGGCTGGCGGCGCGGTGGTTCTCCGATCCGAGGAATTGATCGCCTTGGCTCCCATCGGCAACCTAAAGCAGCCGCCCGCGGAGCTGCGCTGGCAAGCGGCACCCGGCGCTGCTCATTATCTCGTCAAGGTGATGGAGGTGGACCGGACCGAGCTTTGGAAGTCGGAATCGACTGAAACAAGCATTTCGCTGCCGGCCGCCATCCGCAAAGCAATCGTTCCTGGAAAAACTCTATTGTGGCAAGTGACGGCAATGAGTGCAGACCGGCGAACGTTGGGATCCTCCAAAACTCTGTCGTTCCGACTGCCTGTCCGATCGGACTCGTCGAAGGACTGACCGTTTCCGATTATGAGGTCGACGTTCCTCGAGGCACCCGTTGCGTTTTTGAATGCCGGCGTGTCATTACGCCCACCAAGACGAGAGCGGCAGCGGGTGCCAGGAGTAAAACGCTCCAGGAAAATGAGCGCGGCACCGCGTGGAGCCCGTCTCCATTGAGCACGAATGCCGCCCAGTACCGCGGGTGCTCGAGCGCGCTGCCCGACCGCAGAAACTTCAGCTTTGCCAATCGCAGCGCTTGAGCTTTGCTGTTCCCCTTTGCAAGGGCGTAGTAAAACTGTTTCATGAATTCGGTCGCTGGCTGGTCATCAACGCGCCAGAGTGTGGTCACGGTGGCGAGAGATCCTGCGGAGAGCAGAGCCCGGCTGAAGCCCTCGACACCTTCCCCGGGAGTCGTTTTTCCTCGCTCCGTGTCACAGGCAGACAAGGTTGCCAGCTCCACTCCTCGTAGATCGAGCTCGTAGAATTCTCTCAGAAAGATATAATCGGGTCTGCCGTCCTTGCTTTCGGACGAGAACAGAATACGAGAACGCTCGGGGTTCTCGAGGTCGGCAGTCGCGTGCGTGCTCAGATGAAGCAAGGTGATGTCGTTGAGTCGACCCCGTAGAAGATATTTCTTCAAGTCGTCCGCGCCGAGATGAATCTCCGACCAGCCTGAGCTCAAGCGCGCAATCGCTTGCACCTCGCTCGCTGATGTCGGCAAACGTTGTCGCAATTCTTCTCCGGGCAGGACATCGAAGTCCTTTTGGTCTGTGCGGCTGGAGAAAATCGGGTCGCCGAAGGCCATCAGTTGTCGGTTCCAGGGGAGATGTATCCAGGTTCTGCGGGCAGATTTGTCCCGCGACAAGATCGAGCAAGAGGGCAGATATGACACGTCGAACTGCTCGATAAGGAGAGGGCTGCGGGCATCCGCTCGAAGAGCCTCGAAGGGCAGGCTGTTAAAAATGCCGTCTGGCACGACGACCAAATGCTGGATACCAGGGCGGGTGAGCGGACTAACTCCAGTAAGCAGAAGCTTACCTAGACGCTCTGAATGAACTTTCCAATCCTCTTGCGGACTGTTCGGCAGGTCTCGCGACAAAGCAGAAGCCTCATCCTGGTCGCCAGGCAAAAAAGGATGGTGGGCAATTCCCGATTCATCGCGGGTAATCCAAACCACTGCGACCGCGCGCCGGCTCGCCCAGAGTTCGAGGAGCAGGGTGGAGTGATCCAGTAGGCCTTGGACGTCGCGGAGTTTGAGGGTCCGAAGGGGGTTAGCACCCTGTGTAGGTTGCTGAAGCCGGTCTTGGAACAAGCGGGCTCTACTTCGCTCCATCAGCTCAAAAACCTCAACCGCATCCGGGCTTTTTAATAACAACTCAATCAGCGAGTCATAAACATCGCGCTTGTCGCCCAAGAAGTCGGCCTTCAGGGTTGAAAGCTGAAGTCTCGAGCGTATCGATTCGATTCGAGCGATCGACTGATAGAAATAGCCGGTTGCGAGCTCGGTATTGCCAATGCGCTCAGCGATCCGGCCAAGTCCGTAAAGGGCTTTCCACTCTTCCTCGGTAGTGCCGAGCTCCTTTGCTCGTGCGAGCGTCGTCTCGAACTCCTGCCTGGCTGAATCCATCTGGTCCAGTCGAAGCAGCGATTCGCCGCGGTGCAAACGCGCTTGCATCATTTCGCGCCGGCTTTGAGTCTGCTCTGCGAGGGTCAGTGCGTTGGTGAACGACTTCAACGCGCCTGCGAGGTCGCCGAAATCCAGCGCAAGGGCGATGCCGGTGTTGATCAGCACGCCGACCTGACCACCCTTGTACCCTCGTCGAGCGAAGATGTCTTGCGCCTGGCGATAGATCTCCAACGCTTTCACCGGATCGCCGAGTCGGCGATACATTGCGCCGAGGTTAGTGTAAAGCTGCGCTTCTTCGTTCGGGCTGAGCGCCTGCCGTGACTGTTGCACGCGGCGATACAAATCGAGCGCTCTCTCGTGGCGCCCCAGTCGCTGAAAAAGAACCGCGAGATTCGTAGTCGTAAGCCGGTGCCAGCGCGCGCTCCAAGGTTCACCCGCTCCTCGCTCGACTCGACCCATTGCGTCCACGTATTGGACGAATGCGTCGATGTAGCGGCTCTGGAAATAATAAGAGTTGCCAATATTATTCAATTGTTCAATTTCCCGTTCGGGATAATCGGCGGTCTGGTAGATCGCCAAAGCCTGTTCGAAATGACTCCTCGCAGCCAGGTAATCGCCTGCATTGAGCTCGGCCACTCCGAGGTTATTGACAGCCATCGCTTCCCCGTCGCGCTCTGCCAATTTTCGATATGCGTTCACAGATTCCCGAGCCCAGGCAATCGCCAGTCCATACTCTCCCTGCCTGGAAGCGGTCAGGCTCAAGCCATTCAGCGCTCGAGCGAGGCCCCTTTGGTTTTTCTCGGCCCTGAATTTTGGGAGCAATGATTCGTAAGCCTTGCGCGCCGCTCGGTCGTCCCCTTTCTTCTCCAGTGCTATCGCCTCCTCGAGCCGAGCCTGAGTGTCCCCGCCAGGCGCGACCTCCGAAGGAGTCTGGGCAAAGCAGAAGGACGACAGAGCCAACGCGAACAAGATTGCCGAGCCAGTTGGACAACGCCGGCGGCGTCGCCGCACCCGTAGGTATCCCTCTGTGGCACAGAGCTGCATTTCCGTTCGGCTTCTACTGAGCTTTTACGGAGGGGGACAAGACTATTCAGAAGGTGTGGGTAGCGCGGCTGGCTACTAATGCGCGGATGAGCCATCCACCGGCCAAGATGTGCGAACGGCGAGGCAGGAAACCCAGCGCCGATTCAGGTGGCCCCTCGGCGTAAAGGGCCCCTCGGCGTAAAGGAACTGGGCTCCGTCACCGTTCAGCCGACGTCTCTTCGAGACGCGCGATATTCTTTTTTGCGCGCTCCGCGAGCGGCCGCTCAGTAGATTGACAGGCGCATGGCTCGGCCGTCAGCGCGTCGCGGCAGTCGTCGGCACGGACAAGCGCTCCGGTAAACAACGAAAACAGCGGCAACCCAACAATCAAACTCTTGAACGCGTTCATGATCTTTCCTTTGCGTTGGGACGGCCGATCGGCCCCAACAGGAAGATCGAAAACGGAAAGAGAAAGACGACGGCCAAGCTGAAGCCGGCGCGGCCCTGCGACGGCGTACCGTTCGTCGCCCGGCTGGCGGGGTACTTCTCCCTCAGATCACCGACTGCTCGCGCATGCTGCGGTGGAGATAAATGCGCGCTTTCTCCCAGTTGCGCTGCACCGTGCGCTCAGAGACGCCGCGCATCGCCGCGATCTCCGCGAAGGAGAAGCCGCAAAAAAACTTGAAGTCCACCACCTCGGCGAGCGAAGGGTCGATCTTCGCCAGCTCATCCAGCGCTTCGCTGATCTGCGTGAGCTCTTTGTCGTCCACCACGTTTTCCGCGACGCTCGAGCCAAGGGAAGTTATCTCGAACTGATTGCCGCGCTTGAGGGCATGGCCGCTTCGGGCGTGGTCGATGATCAATCCGCGCATCACTCGGGCGGCATACCCCATGAACCGCGCTCGGTCGGGGAAAGACGCGCCGTCGCGCCCCGCGATGTCGAGGTAAGCCTCGTGCAGCAATGTGGTCGCGCCCAAGCTGGCGCCGGCCCCGCCTCGCGCCAGCTCGCGTTTGGCCAGCCGATGCAGCTCGGCGTACAGGGCGGCAAACAACGCTTCTCCGGCGGAACGGTCGCCTTGTTCGGTCGCAGCAATCAGGGATGAGATCGTCGATTCCACGCAGCAGACTCAAGCCCGGTAGGAGCGCGGAATGGGAAGCCTCCCGGATCTCAGACGCAGAGTCAAGATGCCGGTTGCCGCGCGGCACCGCTCGTGTTTGGGGGCGTCGAGCGAAGCGGCCGCCACGAAAACTGCTTACGGCCGTGCACCTCGCGGCGTATGTCACCGCGAGGCGTAAGTCACGGCGAGGCGCGCCCTCAGCTCGCTCGAAGTCTCGCATCGAGTGGTAGTTTTAAGTCGATATCCGAGCTTAAACTACCACTCGATTGGGAATTACCTTTCAACCAGCGGTTCGTTCCTCATCGGCGTGCAGAAGGGTAGCAGGGTGAACTCAATCGCTTTTGCAGGGGGCGATAATGTCAATGAAGGTCAGCTGTCGACGCCCGTGCGCTCGCTTGGAGATCGGCAACAACTTATTTGGGAGCCAGTGAAATAGCGTTAAGCTGCACATCGAGCGAGGTGAAAGGCTCATGTCGGTGACGAAAGAAATTGGGCCGCACCTTGACGGGCTCTATCCCTCGCTCGATGCGCTTTACCGAGATCTCCATCAACATCCCGAGCTTTCGCTTCAAGAGGTCGAAACGTCGAAAAAAATGGCGGCTCGCCTGCGCGCCCTTGGGTTCGAGGTCACCGAGAAAGTGGGCGGCTTCGGAGTTGTGGGCGTACTGCACAATGGCGTCGGTCCGACTCTGCTTGTGCGCACCGACCTCGACGCGCTGCCGGTGAAGGAGCAAACGGGCTTTCCTTACGCGAGCTCGGTGACTGCTAAGAATGAGGCCGGTGTCATCGTCCCGGTGATGCACGCCTGCGGTCACGACGTGCACATGACTGCCTGGGTTGGAGCCGCGACTCTACTTGCGAACGAGAAGGAGAAATGGCGCGGCACATTGCTCTTCGTGGGCCAGCCCGCCGAGGAAATGCTGCGCGGCGCAGCGGCGATGATCGAGGATGGCCTCTTCACTCGTTTCCAAAAGCCGGACTTTGCGATTGCAATCCACGACACGGCTCGATTGCCCTCGGGCCAGGTCGGTCTGACTCCTGGCTTCGCCATGGCCAACGTCGACACGGTGGACATCACCATTTTCGGCAAGGGGGGCCACGGCGCTTATCCGCACAATACCGTGGACCCGGTGGTGATTGCCGCCCGCACGGTCATCGCGTTGCAGACGATTGTGTCCCGCGAGGTGAACCCAATCGACGCGGCGGTGATTACCGTCGGCTCGATCCACGGCGGCACCAAGCACAACATCATCCCCGACCGCGTGCAGCTGCAGCTCACGGTGCGCTCATTCAAGCCGGAGGTGCAGAAGCGGCTGCTGGCCGCGATCGAGCGGATTGCCAAACACGAGTCCGCCGCCGGGCGCGCTCCCCAAGAGCCGCTGGTGGTTGTCGATGCGACGCAGTCCGCGCCGGCTCTCTACAACGACCCCGCGCTTGTGCGACGGCTTCAGTCGGCGCTCGTCGATGCGCTCGGGGCGGAGCGCGTCGTTGAGGTCGATCCCGTGATGGGCTCGGAGGACTTCGCTGCTTTCGGCCGCGCGGCCAAAGTGCCCTCGGCGCTGCTCTGGGTGGGAGCGGCTGAGCCTAGCGCGTTTGCCGCCGCCGCAGCCGCCGGCGAAGCGTTGCCGGGCATCCACTCACCCGCGTTCGCGCCGGACCGCGAGCGGACCATCCGCACGGCTGTCTCGACGCTGACGATCTGCGCGCTCAATCTGCTGGGAACGCCGACGCGCTAATTTCCGGTCCAACTGACGGAATCGCAGTAGCTCCCGGCGGGGAA
>DATFTC010000289.1:0-4857 GCA_035262305.1 Myxococcaceae bacterium
GCGCGAGGCCGAGCTGTGGGAGTGCGGCCATCAGCAGAAACGCATCGCCCACCGCACGCGCGGTTTTGGCGGCTTCGCGAGCGACGGCGATCGCTTCCTGGAATTCGCCGACCCAATAGAGCTGGAGCGAATACATCTGCAGCCCGCGCGCGACCGGGCCGGTGGCCCGACGATCAGCTCGGCCGAGCGCTTTGCGCAGACCGTGAATGCTCTCTCGGACTTTCCCGTCCTCGTCGGCCGAGACTGCGGCAGCGAGCGCCCCCTGTGCGCCCACGGCCAGATCGTCCCGCCCCACTGCCTCTGCCAGCTCGAGGGCTTCGCTCGCGTGGCGGCGCAGTGCCGGGACGTCCTGGGCCCAAAAGCATACCATCGCGAGATCGACGAGCACCTCGGCGCGCCGTTCCCTGCGATCCGATCCCATCGCCTTGAGCGCGGCTTCGAACTCCCGCTTCGCGTCTTCCCACCCTCCGACGTGAGCGAAGGCCATTCCCCGCTTGGCATGGATGTCGGCGCGAAGGTCGGCATGCGCTCGCGCCTCCCGATCCACGCGGTCCAGCGCCTCGAGCGCGCGCGCGTACTGGGCGGCGGCATCCTCGTAAGCGAGGACGGAGATGGCATGGTCGCCGGCACCGATCGAGTATTCAAGTGCCTTTTCAGCGCCCCCTGCAGAGCTGGCCTCACCGTAGTGGTGGGCCAGCTCGGCAAGGAACGGATCAAGTCCATGCCGGTGGAGGCGCTCGATTGCTTCGCCGATCTGGGTGTGAAGCCGCGCACGCCGCGGTGTCGAGATATCGGAATAAAGCGTATGCCGGATGAGCGCGTGCGTGAACTCGTAGGTGCCGCTCCGTCGAGAAGCACTCTCGCGGACAATCTGCGCGGTCAAAGCTTGATCCAGCGGATCCAAGAGGGACTCTTCCCTCTCACCGCTTGCCGCGACGACGATGTCCCAGCGGAAGTTCGTGCCGATCACAGAGGCGAGAGTCAGCAGCTGGCGGGTTTCCGCAGATAGGCGCGAGAGGCGCCGCCGAATGACCTCGCGCACTTCCTCCGGGATCCCCAAGACGTCCATCGACAGGGCCGCCATCGCCTGGGGCCCACGGTCCCGCCCGATCCTCCCTTCCTCGGTCAGGTGCTTGAGGATCTCGCAAATGAAGAGAGGATTCCCCTCCGTCTCGCGCAAGAAGGCTCGAGCCAATTGTTCCGGCGCCTCGGCGCCGCCGATCATCAGGCGGATCTCTTCGAGGGACAAACCGTGGAGCGCGATACGTTCGCAGAGTCGCTCACGTCGCAGCTCGACGAGCGCATTCACCAAGGGGTGACCGCGGTCAACCTCCACGTCTCGATAGGTGCCAACGACGAGCAACTTTGAATTGTGGAGCTGCCGGCCCAGGTGGTGAAGCAGGAGCAGCGACGCTGAGCTCGCCCAGTGCAGATCCTCCAGGACCAGAAGGAACCCTGAAGGCTCGGCCATTCTTCGAAAAAGAGACGCAACCGCCTGAAAGAGAACATAGCGGTCCGTCTCTCCGATCGGAGTCGGGCCCGTCTGTAAATCGGGGACGTACGCTGCCAGCTGCGGAAAAAGACGGATGAGCAGTGGCGCTTCCGCCCCAAGGAGTTGTCTGATCTGGTCGCTCGGGCAGTCGCGTAGACACGAATCGATCGCTTCCAAGAAGACCAGGTATGGCGGCGCGCCTGCGTCCTCGCTGCAGTGACCAGTAAGCACACGGGCCCCGCGGATTCGGCCATACAGCCCGAGCTCCTGGATCAGCCGGGTCTTGCCGATCCCCGGCTCGCCCATCACGACGTGCATTCCGCCCTTGCCGGCCAGGGCCTGCTCCAACGCGCTCTTCAGCTGCCCGAGCTCGACCCGACGTCCGATGAAACGGGTCGCCGAGAATCGCTGGAGCAAGTCGGCCGCTGCCCCGCGGCCCGGCTGTTGGTCCTCGCTCGGCTCGCCAACTTGCGCTTGCTCCAGCGCGGAGAGCACCTCCTGCGCCGATCCCGGGCGCTCCTCCTTCGCCTTCGCGAGCATCCGGAGCAGGAGCCGATCCAGCGCGTCGGAGATGGCAGAGTTCCTCTCCCGCGCAGCCATGGGGGGGACGTGGACGTGCTGGGAGATGAGCGACATTGCATCGGCGCCAGTAAAGGGGGGACGGCCGGTGACAAGCTCATAGAGTACGCAGCCCAAAGAATAGAGATCCGTTCTGCCGTCTATGGGTTGACCCAGCGCTTGCTCGGGCGCGATGTACAAGGCGCTGCCGAGCATCGAGCCCTCGACCGTCAAGCGGGAGCGATCGAGGGCAAGGGCAAGGCCGAAATCACCCAACTTCGCGGCTCCGTCCACCGAAAGCCAAACATTCTCCGGCTTGACGTCGCGATGCACGATTCCATGGGAGTGGGCGAACGCCAGCCCTCTGCATATGTCTCGCGCCACGTCGAGGGCTCGTTCCAGCGGGAGCGATCCGCCGGCAGCGCGTAACGCCCCACGCAGATCGCCGCCGGCCAGGTATTCGCAAGCGATATAGGGCCGCCCATCCTCCTCACCGATGTCATAGATGGTGACGATCTGCGGGTGCGGGCCGACGCGAGCGATGGCCTGAGCTTCCCGGCGAAGGCGCTCGGCGGTGCTGGGGCCGAGGGATTCGCCGCAGATCAGCGACAGGGCACATTCCCGGTCCAGCGCGGTGTCGTGCACCAGGTAAACGCGCTTCTGTCCTCCTTCGCCGAGCAGCCGCCGGACCACGAAGCGACCTGCTCCGAGGGACACCGGAGGTGGCGAAGCGATCGGGGTACGAGCGAGGTGCTCAAGAAGCAAGTCGTCAACCGAACCGCTTTCGGAACCGGGCCCGGTTTCCTTTTGCTGCCGAACACTCTTGAGATCGCGGTCGGGCAACGGCTTATCTCCAGCACTGCCCCCCGTTGGCGCTGATTTCATTGCTTACTACAATCCGCGCACTCATGGCCATTCCACTCCATACGACCATAGAGCAACAGATCGGCTCCTGCCTGGACCGCGGGGACGTCAAGCAGGCGGCAACGGAGGCGCTCCGGGGATACGGTCCACAAATCCTCGCTTATTTGGCGGGGGTATTGCGAGACGACGAGGCGGCAGCCGAGGTCTTCAGCGAGTTCAGCGAGGATCTCTGGCGGGGCATCGGAGCATTTCGCCGGGAGAGCTCTTTCCGGACGTGGGCCTATCGACTTGCCTGGAATGCCGCGAGGCAGCTCGCACGCGATCCCTTCCGCAAACGCGGGCGGCGCTTGATGACCAGCGAATGGTCTGCGATTGCACAGGAGATTCGCTCAAGCGCCGCGACGCAACGAGAGTTCGAGATTCAGGGCCGTTTGGCAAAGCTCAGGACCGCGTTGCACCCAGATGAGCAGAGCCTGCTCATCCTTCGAGTGGACCGGGAGCTCTCTTGGAAGGAGGTTGCGCAGGTGATGTCGGAATCGGAGACTCCTCTGGACGAGGCGGCGCTGCGCAAGCGGTTTGAGCGATTGAAGGCCAGGCTGCACAAGATGGCCAAGAAAGAGGGCCTCCTGGAATTATTGCGCTCGGAACGGCGGCGTCGAGAGCAGAAATCGTGAGAATCGAATTCGTTTGCGCGTGGCAATTTAATTAATCATGTGACACGCACGCCTTTTTGCTGTTTCGCCGAGCACGCAGTCCTTGGTCACGCGCTCTGGCCGACGCGCTGGTGAAGCCACGCCCTCGCCAGACGCCACTGCCGCTTGACCGTGCGCAGCGACATGCCGAGGTTGGCGGCGACCTCCTCGTGCGTCAGCCCTCCGAAGAAGCGCAACTCGACTATTTGCGCCTGCCGAGGGTCGGCCATCGCGAGCTCCTTGAGGGCGTCATCGATGGAGATGACGTCAAGCCCGCGCGGCTGAGATTCCGCATCGTCCCCGAGCGTCACCATCGTCGCGTGCCGCTTAGCCGCCAGTCGGGCTCGCGCATGATCCACGAGGATCCAGCGCATCAGCTGCGATGCCACGGCGAAGAAGTGAGCGCGATTCTTCCAACCTGGGTTCTCTGCGCTCATGCGGAGGTACGCCTCGTGCACGAGACTCGTGGTCTGAAGAGTCTGACCAGGTTCTGCTCCCCGCAGGTATTTGGCGGCGCGCCGCCGCAGCTCGCCGTAGACCAGCGGCAAAAGCTGGTCCCGTGCGGCGACATCGCCACCGCTCCAGGCCGCGAGGAGCGTCGTCAGCGCTTCGGGCGAAGGTGTCTTCATCGCGCGCAAGGGTAAAGGCTTGAAAAACAGGGGTCAATGAGCCACTTGATACAGAATCGTAAAGCGAAAGAAAAAAGTGCCATCCTCGGAACCACTGCCACCCAGAAGACGCGTTTGGCGAGCAATCGATTCCGCCTGCCGCGACTTAAAGCCAGCCTATCATCATTGAACGGCCTCCGGCGCTATCGTGGGCTCGCACGGTTGGTGTAGACACACTCTGTGTCCTGGCTGACGCGCTCCTCGTCGCGCGGCAATGTTGCGACGTGTTTGAGCATTGCTCTTGACATCATCGGTTTGTTCGTCCAGTTTGTGTTTGGATTTGTGGTCTCGGTGACCCCCGAACACTGGAAGCGAGTGGCCGAGCTGTTCGAGGCTGCCGTCGAGCACGAGCCGGCGGCTCGGGCCGACTTTCTGGCTCGAGCGACCGCGGGTGATGCTGCGCTCGCCGAGGAAGTCCTCCGGCTGCTCGCCTCCGACGAGAACGCTGGCACATTCTTGAACCACCCGGCCGGCGTCAACTCATATGAGTCTTCTGAGTCTTCCTCGAAAACAGCGCTGGACCCCTTCATCGGCCGAATTTTGTCGCACTACCGGGTCGAAGCTCGATTGGGCTCGGGCGGGA
>DATFTC010000290.1:0-2724 GCA_035262305.1 Myxococcaceae bacterium
GACCAGCGAGCAGGATGAGCGCCAACGGGCGTTGTGTCATCATCCGTTGTCGCCAGAGCGCTGGCGCAGCGATTGGTAGAGCTCCTCGTAGCGTTGCGCCGAGACCGCCCACGAATGGTCGGCCTTCATCCCCCGGCGGCGGACCTCATCCAGGCGCGCTGGGTCGGCGTAGAGATCGAGTGCCCGGTGGATGGCGGCCGCAAGTGCCGAGGCGGTGTACGGGGCGAACTTGACGCCTGTTCCGTTCGGGGAAGCGATGTCCGCGACCGTATCGTCGAGACCACCGGTCGCTCGCACCACCGGCACCGTGCCATAGCGAAGCGAGTACATCTGATTCAGGCCGCACGGCTCGTACCGGGAAGGCATCAGGAAAAAATCGCTGCCCGCTTCAAACAAGTGCGCCAGTTTCGCGTCGAACCCGATCTTCACCGCGATCTTTTCCGGCCAACGGTCGCGCAGCTGCAGGAAACCCTGCTCAAACGTCCGATCGCCGCTGCCCAGTACCACGACGTACAACTCGCTCTCCAAGATCCAAGGCAGCGCCTGGAGAACGAGGTCGATTCCCTTTTGCGACACCAGCCGGCTCACGATGGCAAAAACCGGGATGCGGGCGGGTGGTGGAGGGGCCGCAAGCCCGAGCCTCCGAAGCAGCTCCCTCTTGAGCTGCTCCTTATGCGAAAGGTCAGAGGCGCGGAAATGGTGCCGCAAGAAGCGGTCGGTTCCAGGGTTCCACTCTCGATAGTCGACCCCATTCAGGATTCCATAGAGGTCTTCGCGGCGACGGCTGAGGATGGTGTCCAGCCCGAACCCGAGCTCGGGGGTCTGGATTTCCTGAGCATACCTCGGGGACACGGTGGTCAAAGCGTCGGAAAAGACGATCCCCGCCTTGAGAAAATTGACCTGATCGTAAAACTCCACGCCCTCCGGCTTGAAGAGTTCCCACGGCAAGCCGAGCTCGGACATCGCGGCTTTGGGGAAAACGCCCTGATAGGCGACGTTGTGGATGGTGAGTAACGAGCTCGCATTGTCCAGCGAGGTCCCCCGGTAACCGCGATCCAAGGCCAACGCGGCGAGGGCGGTTTGCCAATCGTTGAGGTGAATGATCTCGGGATTGAACTGCAGGACTTGAGCGACTGACAGCGCACCGATCGACAGGAAGGCGAAGCGGCGGTGATTGTCTGTGTATTCCTTCGTTCCCCGGTAGATGCCATCGCGGGCGTAGAAGCCGGGATGATCGAGGAAGGCGACGCGGTGCCGATTGGACAAATTCGTTCCGCGCACGACGGCTGATTCCTCGCCAAAGGGAAAGCGCAGCCTGATCTCGCCCAGCCGCTTCAAGTCAGCTGACTTGACCGACCGGTATTGCGGCGTCACCACCAGCAGCTGATGTCCTCGCGACGCGAGCGCCGTCGGCAGGGCGTGCGAGACATCGGCCAGTCCACCCGTCTTCGAAAAGGGTTCTACTTCCGAGGAGGCGAAGAGAATCTTCATTGCAGGGCGGGGGGCTGACGGCCTTCGGATATCCGACGGGAGGCGATGTGCGGCAAGAGAAAAGCGCGAGGTGTTGCGATTCGTTATCTTGCGCGCCATGCCTGAAGAGGACCCCATTCAGCGATTCTTGGCGCTCTACGCCAGGGCGCAGCAGGCTTACCCGAACGAGCCGAACGCGGCCGCGTTGGCGACCGTCGGTCCCGATGGCCGCCCGTCGGTTCGCATCGTGCTGGTCAAATCGGTGGAGGCCGCCGGCTTCGTTTTCTACACCAACTTGGAGAGCCGAAAGGGCCGCGATCTCAAGGCCCGCCCGAGCGGCGCCCTGTGCTTCTACTGGAACGCCCTCAGCGAACAGGTCCGGATCGAAGGGGCGGTCGAGCAGGTCTCCGACGGCGAGGCCGACGCCTACTTCGCCACCCGCCCAAGGGGAAGCCAGATTGGCGCGTGGGCCTCGATGCAAAGCGAGCCGCTCGGTTCCCGTGCCGAGCTCGAGGCGCGAGCCCAGGAAATTGAGCGGCGGTACCAGGGGCGTCCAATTCCCAGACCGCCCAATTGGTCGGGATTTCGCCTTATCCCCGAGACGATCGAATTTTGGCACAGCCGGCCGAATCGCCTACATGACCGAATTCTCTTCCGGCGAGACGGCGCTGGCTGGACGTCGCGGCTGCTCTACCCCTGACAAGACTGACGGTCAATGCGGTCTGGGGCGGAAGACACGCGGCTGACCAATGGTCAAGTCGCTGCGCGCCAATTTCCGGAATGCTCGGCCTGGACCGCTTTGTGGACTTGCGCGAAAGCTCGCGTTTGGCAAATCTTGGCCGCGAAGGGAGGACGCGATGCTGTCGATCCATGAGCACCCAACGCTGCAGGATGCGAGCTCAGAATTGCTCGCCTTCGCACTTGACCCGGCAAACTGGATCGTGCTCGGGGCGACATCCAGGCCCGAGAGCCCTGCACCGGGGGAAGACGCCGCCTACCAGCGCCAGGTCGGAAAGTTGCGCATCTGTGCGGCCGTGGAGGTCACGGCGTCGCGAGAGGCCTTCCTTCGAATCGGCTTTTCCGCCCCTGGGCTAACCCCCCTGGCGGCGGCAGACCACCTAGCGGTCTTTCTCGCCGAGCGCCTGCCCTTGGTCCCCAACAGCGAGTGGCAGGTCGCGGTAGATGGCCGGCGGTGGGTCTACTTCATCCGTCGCTATGCGCTCGGACCGGAGAAGTGCTGACCGGCTTGAGCGC
>DATFTC010000291.1:0-7138 GCA_035262305.1 Myxococcaceae bacterium
TGGCTCACCGCAGCCATCTGAATCGTGTTTGCATCGATCGCGTGCCGCTTGAGCAAGTAAGGCGTGGTAGCGCCGCACTCGAGGAGCCAGCGGCCGAGCTGGTCTTCGACCAGAACGGCACTCTGCGCGCGTCCGCCGCCGAAAAAAGCATGCCCGGTTCCCAAAAATGTTACGCGCATGTTCGCATCCGCTCGCCGGCCGGTAGGCGACTGCGAATTTCATCGGCGATCGCATGCGCCACTGCTGCTTCGTCGCGAAACGCGGTTTCCACTTCAACGACGTCAAAAGCGCTGATCGTGCGCGCGATCGCCAGCGCCTCGGCGAAACGATCGCCCAGTTTGGTCAGAATTTCCTCGCTTTCGTGCAAGTGGAGCCAGTATTCGCGCGGCTGCTGCTCCGAGCCCGGAGTCTGGGCGATACGCCGATGGATGCGCTCGAGAGCGACCGCAGCCGGAGTTCGCAAGAAAACGTAGAGATCGCGAAAGGGAAGCCCCGAAAATCGGCGAAAGGAAGCGATCTTTTGTCTCAGCGAGACGCGCCGCAGCGTCGGCCAATAAATATCGCCGTAAATCGCCGGATCGATGATCATGCATCTGGTGCTGAGAATGAGCGTAGGCTGATAACGACGCACCATGTACGGCTCGAGCCAGCGTTGATACGCAATGAAGGCGATTCGGGTGGCTCCAATCAACCATCGCCGTCGGCTCGCATCGACGCGCCGGAAAAGACGTTCGAAGAAGTTAGAGATTCCAGGAAGACAGTACTGCCGACCGGATAGGCGTTGGGCGAATGCGTCGCGGCCCGGTTTGCAGATCACGCCACTGCCCGAGAGTAGGTCGATCGCTTTCAGCGTCGTCGAGCTCTTCCCCGAGCCGTCAATTCCAACCAACGACACGCGCAAGGGTTGGAGGTTCACGCCTCCCTAATTAGCCCGCCGCTGCGAAAAGGCAAGATGCCCAGCCCCGACAGCGCTGCCGACCGGCCATCTTTCGCCCACTGCGATCGCGATGATTAAGCGCCGACGCAGCAGGGCAGCTTGCAACAATTGTGCTCGGATCTTGGGCGTTCTTAGGCCAAGCGACTGCCTCGACAGAGTCCCTCACTGCAGAACAATGGCGAGAGGATCTCCGCGCATTCGCAGAGCAAGCGCCCAAGTTCCACAAGAGCACCCCTGAGCAGGAAATTCGACGAGGAAGGCGCCTCCTAGCCGCCGCCCTTCGTGCGAACGTGCACCATGGTGCCATACAACGTTTGCAGTTTGGTTTGTGTTAAGGATTCGGCACGAGCGAGCGTGGGATCCGATACACCTCGTAGAGGTTCTCATGGTTGCGCAGTCCGATCGCCTCGCGGTGGACGATTAGAAACCAGAGTCGTCGGGCTGTCTGCCTGCGCAAAGCTTGGTACTCGGGCGCCAGCTTCGTCCGCTCGGCACGCGGAAGAGTGGAAAGCCGCTTCTCGAATGCGCGCAGCCGATCGAGCTCCTTCTCAAACGCGCGAGCGGTGCGGCCAAGAGCTTGTGCCTTCTCGCCGCGGATTTCGATTTCGATCGGAAGCGGTGCGTCGAGTCGCTTCATTGTTTTATTGAGCTCCTCCTTCTGTATCGACTGATGCTTTGGCTTCGATGCGTCGGTCTGGAATGATCCACATCAAAGCTACCAGGGCGTAGATCGCCTGGGCAGCCCACGAACGAACGAACGCCAGACCAATCGCCACCGCGTAGAGGAAAACGCTGATGTTCTCCTTTGTCTTGCGACCTAGGGCGCGGGAGAGATCTGAGTCCGGGCCGTTGCGAGCGATGATCGCCTGTTCGAGCACCCTGTACGCAATGCCGGCCATTAAGAGCAGAATTCCGTAAATCGCCGCCGGCCAAAACGCCCGTGGATGCTCGCCGACCCATCCGGTCACAACCGGCACGAGCGATAGCCAGAAGAGCAGATGGAGGTTGGCCCACATGATCCCGCCGCTGATCCGCCGCGTCGCATGAAACAGGTGATGGTGGTTGTTCCAATAGATGCCGACGTAAGCAAAGCTCAGCACATAGCTCAGCAGGACTGGGAGCATTGGCAGCAGTGCGGAGAGATCGGTCCCTCGCGGGATCTTCAGCTCGAGCACCATGATGGTGATGATGATCGCCAGCACCCCGTCGCTGAACGCTTCGATCCGTCCCTTGGTCATCGCTCACTCCGCGGAAGCTTTGTCTCCGAGAGCTATCGTGCGGTCAACCGCAAATGGATCTTCCTCGCCCTCGCGCCAGATAAGCGCAATCTCCGAGACCTCGAATGCGATCGGTCGCCAGCTGGCCCTCAACTCCGCCAACCGTTCTTCGAGCTGCGAACGTCCCTCGGCCTGCCCCACGCTCAGGTGAGGCACGAAACCAGCGCCGTGGCGAGATGCATCATCGCACTCAGGGCATTTCTCCTGAAGCGCCGCCTGCAGCCGCGTGAAGGATGCGGCCAGCTCAGGGGCAAGCCAGAGCGTAAATCGTCCCTTTCCGTGCGCGAAGTAGCGCAGCTCGCCGAGCGTCGTGCGAAAGGGCTGGATTGCCGCGCAGGCGCCCCGAAGCTCGAGCTCGGACTCGGCAAAGAGTGCCCGGGGCCGGAACGGATAGAGCAGCGTGAGGTGAGGCATCCACCGCTGCAAGTGTCGGTCGTACCGGCGGCGGATGGATTGAATGGGCTCCCAAATGTCGTGCGGTGGAATGACCACGACAGCGGCATGATTCGTCTTGTTCACAAATCCCCAAGCCAAGAGACGACGCGAGCTGGCAGCTCATCGCGGTTCTCCCTCGTAACCTGCCACAGCTCGGCGCCCGGATCTCGCTTTACGTCTGCGATGAAACCCGCTCCGCGCTGGGCCACTGTTGCGATGAGTGGCCGATCGGAGTCGAGCAGCCCTACGACCGCCTCGACGAATGCGCTCGAGAGGCACTCCATCTTGCCGATTTCATCGACGAGGTAGACGGCACGCTCGTCGAGCGCCAGTGCCGGCACCGCGACGCGCTCGAGCGCAGCGACGTCGACGCCGTAACGGCCGACGCGATCGGGGGACCGCGATGAGACATCCGCGAGACGAGCCGATCGACCGTCGATCGATTCAATCTGAAATCCCAATCGTTGGCCGCGGGCGTTCCGGACCTCGTCGGTGAGAAAGCCGCGGAGCGGACTTTGCCCGAGCAGCTGCTTGACCTTGCGCAGTACAGTCGACTTACCCACGCCGGGAACGCCGGAAAGCAGAAGCACATGACCCTTCATGCGCGCCCCAGCGAGGCCTTTGACCTGGCGCGCGATGCAAGGAATTTGGTCCGCACGAGGTAAACTGGAATTCCGCTGCCCGCGATCGCGAAGGTGATAGCGGTGTTGACGGGATCGCTCCAGAGCGCGTTGACAATCAAGGCACCCGAGGCGAGCAGGAAAAAGATGGGGACGATCGGATAGCCGAAGACCCGGTACGGTCGAGGCAGCTCGGGACGCCTTCGCCGTAAGACGATTACCGCAGCGACATCGAGCGCGTAGAACGGCCACAAGCCCAGAATGAATCTCTCCGTGAGCTGCTGAAAGCCGCCCACCAATGCGTACGCTACGCACAATGCGGTCACCAGCCAAATCGCAACTGACGGAGACTTGAAACGCGGAGAGATCCGCGCCAGCGCCCCGATGAATTGCCCGCGATCGGCCATCGCGAACTGCGTGCGCGGCCAGGACGTCGCGCCGGCAGCAATGTTTCCAAAGCTGGAGATCATCACCAATGCGGCAATCACTGCAGCGCCGCGCTGGCCGAGCACTCGAATTCGCTCTGCGGTGATCGCCGCGATGAGCTTGGCGTCTGCCATCTCGCTGAGTGGAACCAGATAGATATAGGCTAAATTCACCGCCAAATAGATGAAGGCGATCAGGGCTGAGCCGAGGAACAGCGCGCGGGGAAGGTTTCTGTCCGGCTGCTCGACCTCCCCTGCCACCCGCACCAGATCCGCCCAACCATCGTAGGTGAACATCACAGCGACGAGGGCTGAGGCGAAGATCGAGGAACGCATGCCGCCGGTCCACACGGGCCGAAAGTGATCCGCGCTTCCGTTCCCGACCGTGAAGGCGAGCAAGACCAGAATCAACAGGCCGCCGTACTTCGCGGCGGTGGTCAGACTGTTGACGAAGGTCGCCGGGCGAACGCCGAAGTAGTTCAGCAAACCCACCGACAAAAGCGCTCCCGCGGCGACGCAGCGAACGCCCCACTCTCCCAGGGGAATGAAGTACCCGAGGTATTCAGCAAAGATTGTCGCAACCGCCGCCATCGAGGCAGGCCCGATCACGATCAGCTCCGCCCATCCGTAAACAAACGCTGGCAACGGTCCGTATGCCTCGAGCATGAACGCGAAAAGGCCGCCGGAACGCGGAAATGCCGCCCCGAGCTCCGCCAGGCTGAGAGCGCCGCACAGCGTGATTGCGGCCCCGAGCAACCAGACAAGCATGACCGGGCCCGGTTCTCGCAGCTCGCTTGCGACGGTGGCAGGCACGCGAAAAATTCCTGCGCCGATCGTGGCGGTGATCACGAAGGCCGTCGCGCTTGCCAAGCCTAACTTGCGCGGCAGCCGTTCTCCCCACCGGTCGCGGACGCCGTTCACAATTCTTGAATCACCGCTTGCGTCAACTGGCCGGACCACAAACGCGACTTAGCAGGCGAAAGCCTCTCGTTATAGTGTGCCGACAGGGAGTCAACCCGCCGCGGCAGCGAAAATCGTGGCAGAGTTCACCATGCGATCACGGAAAGCACGTCCATGAGTCACTTAGAACTGATCAAGCGATTGCGCGGCGCCCGTCGAATCCTCGTCTTTACGGGGGCGGGAATCTCCACCGGAAGCGGCATTCCAGACTTTCGCGGACCGAACGGAGTTTGGACCAAGCGGCAGCCGGTTTACTTCCAGGATTTCCTTCGGAGCGAGGACAAGCGCATTGAATACTGGGAATACAAGCTCGAGGCGTGGGCGCATTTTAAGGACGCCCAGCCCAATGCTGCTCATCGAGCGGTCGCCCGGTTAGAAGCGCTCGGCCGCGTTCAGGCGGTAGTCACCCAGAACATCGACGGTCTTCATCAGTTGGCCGGGTCGCGTCAAGATCGCGTCATCGAGGTCCACGGCTCTAATCGATGGATCGAATGCGTTTCCTGCGGCGCGCTCACCCATCCGGGGCCGGCAATGAGCTACTTCGAAAAACACCGCCAGCCGCCGACCTGCGAATGTGGCGGGTTTCTCAAGTCAGCGACGATCAGCTTCGGCCAGCCGCTCCGTCCAAAAGTGATGAATCGAGCTTACGACGAGGCTTCTCAAAGCGACCTCGTGCTTGCGCTCGGTTCCACGCTTTCCGTTTATCCTGCGGCCGAAATTCCTCTCGTCGCCCTTCGACGAGCCGTGCCGTACGTCATCATCAATCAAGGACCGACCGAGCACGATTCGCTTGCGACGCTGCGCATCGAAGGCGACGTCACGCAGGTTCTGCCTCCTGCCGTCGAGGCGCTGGCAGAGACTGAGCCAGTTTAACGCTCATCTGACTAGATCTGGTGCTGGTATTTGAGCTGGCCGCGGCGCTTGAGAACCTGTGCGAGGAGGCGAACGCCGTCGTCGATCACTTCCGGTGGTCGATTGGAGAAGTTGAGTCGGATGAAGTTTTCGCGCGGCCGCTGCGCAAAAAATGGAGCCCCGGGCACGAACGCCACTCGCTCTGCGAGGGCCTCGCGCAATAGCTCGTCCCCGTTCACGCCCCTGGGAAGCTCCGCCCAGATGAAAAGGCCGCCCTCGGGCTGCGTCCACCTCGCGCTCGCTGGGAAGTGTGTTTCGAGCGCGTGGAGCATCGCATCGCATCGAGCGCCGTAGATTGCTCGCAGCCGCCGCAGATGCGAGGGATAGTCGAAGGTGGACAGCATGCGCGATACCGCGTGCTGCATCAGCGTGCCGGTATGAAGGTCCGTCGCCTGCTTCGCCACGGTGAGCGCGGCGATCACTTCATCGGAGCCCACCACCCATCCGATTCGCACGCCGGGGCTGACCGTCTTGGAGAACGTGCTCACGTAGATGACCAGACCGCCGTCGTCGTTCGCGGCGATCGGTGGAATCTCCTCGCCGCGATATCGAAGCTCGCCGTAGGCGTCGTCCTCGAGGATGGGGATGCCATAGTGGTGCGACAGCGCGAGCAGATGCCCTCGCCGCTCGGCGGAGAGGGTGGTTCCTTTCGGGTTGTGGAAATCGGACACGACGTAGATCAGCTTTGGCCGCTCGCGTTTTAGGATGCGCTCGACCTGGTCCACCCGCATGCCCTGATCGTCGCTGGCGACCGGAAGCAGCCTCGCCTGGTAACCGGAAAATGTCTGAAGCGCGGCGAGGTAGCACGGGTTCTCCACCACCACGGCATCGCCCGCGTCGAGGAAGATTCTCGAAACCAGGTCAATGCCTTGCTGCGAGCCGCTGGTGATCAACACGCGCTCGGCGGTCGCATCAATCCCGCGGCAATGCATGCGGGCGGCGATCCACTCGCGAAGCGGCCGGTAGCCCTCGGTGGTGCTGTACTGCAGCGCACCGCCGGGATCATCCCTGAACACTTCGGCCAGAGCCCGCGCCAGCTCCTCTACCGGAAATGTTTCTGGCGCCGGCAAGCCACCCGCGAACGAAACGATTTCCGGCCGCTCGGTGACCTTGAGAATCTCCCGAACGGCGGACGCCTCCATTTGCGACATCCGCAACGCGAGGTTGTACTTGGGTCGCTGGATCTGCTCGATTGCCATTCCGGCCATGTGCCCTCCGCTAGGCGGCCTCTCGATCTCGAGAGGCCGTGGTCTTACCGCTTCGAGTGGAATGGGACTGCTTTCCTTTCGTCGGTGGTTCAACGAACGTGCTCTCCTTCGCCGAAGACAGAACGATCGTCGTGGATGATCGGGTCACGCCTGGGATCGTGCGCAGAAGCTCAGCGATAAAGCGGTCGAGGCTGACCGTATTCTCCGTCTTCACCTTGAGCAGATACGAGTAGTCGCCCGCCACGCGGTGGCATTCGAGGACATCGGAGAGGCCGAGAATCTTCTTCGTGAAGCTGTCGAAGTAGCGCGGATGCTCGATGCTCACCCCGATGAAAGCGGTGATGTCCTTCCCAAGCTTGTGGGC
>DATFTC010000292.1:0-2859 GCA_035262305.1 Myxococcaceae bacterium
CGAGGGAATCTCCATTCACGTCGGACGTGGAAGACCTAGTAAGGGCAACGAGGTCGGACCCACGGTCCCACGTTCAGTGCGGTTCCCGACGATCGTCTGGGAGCATTTGGAACGCTGCGCCAAGGCCCAAGGGATGTCGCTCCACGGTGCGCTCCGTGCTGCGGTGGTCGCCTGGGTCAATGGCCATGGTAAGGCACGAAACACAATGAAACACCGCAAGAACGCGGCGGCATTCCAGAAGATTCAAGCCGGCCTTCAAGATGCCATCGATTACCACGGCGGTGAGCGTGTGCTTGTCGTGCGG
This sequence comes from Myxococcaceae bacterium, assembly GCA_035262305.1. Taxonomy (GTDB): domain Bacteria; phylum Myxococcota; class Myxococcia; order Myxococcales; family Myxococcaceae; genus DATFTC01. The sequence goes on from DATFTC010000292.1 coordinate 305, forward strand.
GATGTCCGCCCCGCTCGAGCCGCATCGAATCGCTCGAAGGCCAAGCGCGGGCGCTCCCACTCATGAACTTGTTGGCAGGAGAAGAACGGCAGGGTTAACCGCAGAGGCGCGCCAGCGGCTAAGCGTGCAAGGTTACTTCTTACGCAGGAAGAATCGGTTATCGAGCCAGTCCAGATTTTGCAAATGCCCCTTGCGAGGCCTCCCGAGCACCGCCCGGAGGACAGACCTTGTCCAGTGGGCTCGCCAGTCCCCTGAAACATCGTTATGCTTGGCCGATGGCTGGCTCAAAGCAGAAGAAGATGCGGCTCACCGCTGCCCTCATCGAGGATGATGGATTCTACGTCGCTCAATGCATCGAGGTGGATGTGGCCAGCCAGGGTGAGACCGTGGAAAAGGCGCTGGCCAACCTCAAAGAAGCACTCGAGCTCTACTTTGAGGATGGCGCCGAGCCGCCCCCAAAGTCGACGCCGATCATTGCGCCCGTTGAGGTGACCCTCTCCGAGACGAATTAGCCGTCAAGATGCGCCACCCCCAAGGTCACTCGGCAATCGTCCCATTGCATCGCGAGCTCAGGATGGGAACGCTTCGCTCCATCCTTCGCCAGTCGCATCTGTCTCTCGAGGAATTCCTCCAACTGCTTCACTGATCACGAACTCACGCGGCCTGCCGTGCCCGCCTGTGATGAATTCAACAGGCCCGGTTAATGAGCGCAGTCGACGTGACGTTATAAACGGAACAATGCCGTGACGAACAGTCACTAAGGCGTTAGAGCACGTCCGCGGCTTACCCGGATAGAACCGTCCATTCTCGTGGACTCAGCGAGCCGAACCGGTCTTGACCAATTGCGCAAACGTCCGAGCCACTTCGGCAGCAAGTTGTCTTGATTCGGCTCCCCTTTTGCAAGGCGCAAGAGCTCCGTGAAACAAGACTTCATCGAGAATGGTGTCAGGCGCGCGCTTAGTGGCAGCGCAGTCGCGGCGAACTCTTCGTGTCGTCAGTGGCAGTTGATCGGCATTGGCTGCAGATGCCGACCATGGTTAAATAGCGCGTCATGGCTGCCCTGCGAGCGACGGTTCGAAACGGGCGTTTGGTGATGGACGTACCTACGAAGTTGCCTGAGGGTACCGTCCTCGAGCTTAGCGCCGCGGATCCCGGTGATGACCTCGATCAGCGAGAGCGGGCAGCGCTGCATCGCTCCCTTCGGCGATCCTGGCGACAAGCCCAGCTCGGTCAGACTCGGCCAGTTCGTGAGCTGGTCCGAAAGCTTCGACGCCGTCGGCCTCGGTGACGGCCTCTGTCCGCACAACCCTAGAGGCTGATCGACAGGTGCTCGCGGCCGAGTTGTGGTGGGCCGAGAGAAGACCACTGGCCGCGAGTGCTCTTGCGGACGAGCTGGTGGTTGCATTCGAGCGGCTTCGATGGTTCCCAAAGCTTGGCCGACTCTACAAAGCTCGAGGAGTCAAAGCTGTTCGGCGCTTGTTTCTGAGTCGCACGCGCTATCATCTCTATTACGTCTACAATGAGGATGCTAAAGAGGTGGTGATTTTTTCGCTCTGGAGCGCTGTGCGCGGGAAAGGTCCGCCTCTTCATAGAATTTCGTGAAGAGCTGGAAGAGGTCCGGAGTATTGAACAGATGTTTGAACACGCGACCGAGTCGAAGGCGATCTCGGATCCATCGGTGACACTACGTCGGCCCTAACAGGAGCCTGTGCTCGTCCGTAACCGAGGCAAGGACGCGCGCGAGAATCGCGCTGCACTTCTGCCGAGCCTTCTCGGTCTTCGCGGCGAATTGGAGGCGCCGGTAGGCGGCGAGCCGGCGGTGTCCCGAGATGACTTCGTACTTGTCGCCCTTGCGCCGGACGAGGATGGGATTGAGCATCCCAAGTGAAGACAAAGATGAGACATGCCGGCGGATGTCGCCCCGCCTCAGCTTTCTCGCGCGCTTTTGGCGACAACCGGTCATCGGCTGAGGGATTGATGAAGTGTTATTTTTCGAGGAGGCTAGCTGCGTGGCTGCTCATCGTGGCTAGTTACCGTGCTGGAGGAAAAGTGCACAAACGGGGTTTTGCATGTGTCGCCCTTTTGCTCCTTGGCGTCCCGGCAATCGGCGAAGAACCCAAGGCGCCTCCGGCGTCAGCTCCAGCCTCTCCAGGACCGAAGCAAGTGGCAAAAGACATCGGCAAGACGTTCAAGGAAGCTGGAAAGGACGTCGGCAAAGCCACAAAGAAAGTTGGGCGGGAGGTGGGCCCAAAGGCCAAAAAGGCAGGAAAAGAAATCGGCGAAGCCGGGAAAGAAGTGGGCAAGCGTATCAAGGAGGCTGGTAAAGAAATCGTCCAATGAAACCCCAAGTCCGGTTCATCTGGACCCACGACGGCACCGCGGGCGCGCCGGCACCGTCGGGAGCTTGCCGGAAAAAAGCCCTCTATGATTTCAAGGAGCCGGGAGGCCGTGAATCCCAGAAATCATAAAAATTGAACCACTGATACGGGTGCTCGCGCGCGAGCTGTTCCAGCTGACGAACGTACGCTTCAGCCCAGTCGCGGAGCTGCGTCTGG
>DATFTC010000293.1:0-4360 GCA_035262305.1 Myxococcaceae bacterium
CAGGATAGTCCGCTCCACGTAAGCTTTCACTCAATAGCTCCTGCAACCGGACGCTGTCCTCGACCAAAAGCAATCTGCTCATGACACCATTCGCCTGGACCCTGGATGGCCCACTTAAGACTGGTGGCTAGTTGAAAGCTCTGGGCACTTCATCCCCGATCTGCCGCCCAAAGCCGAATATATAATATTTACTGTACATCGCAAGTACGAGCAGCCTACCTGCGACGAAACACGGCGATCGTCCGTGATCAGGTGTCGAACATGGCCGCGGAACTCGTCCAGCGGGTCTGCTTCGCCCCCCGTCTCCAGCCCTCGGGCGCGATGATCGCCAGCGCGATGTCGGCGTTAGCGAGTGCTTCCCCGCTCGTCGCACCTTCCTCGGCAAGGTCGACCGCGTAGCCGGCGGACATGAGCCAGCGCGCAAGGATCGCCATGACACAGCAAGCCCTTGCTCATTGTCCAGCTCCTGTCGTGGCCGTTAGGGGGCGGTCGATGACCGTTCCGTCGACGATAGAGACCGAAACCTTCCCGTTTACTTGACCAGAACGGAGGTCGTACCGAGTGCAACTTCCCCAGAAGTTCGGGCGAGCATCAGCGGTGCAATTGAAACCTTCGCCCCGGCCAGCGTTATTGGTCTTGGACCAGATTAGAGTGTTGCGGGTGGCCGCCGAGGTCCACACATTCCAATGGTTGCCGTAGCGATTGCGGAACGTCGACTCAGTATAGCCTTTCAACTCATAGTCTTGGACAACCGAGTCCCAAGGGGTATTGCATATGGGGTTGTGGTTGCGGATGAGTGCGCCCCGACAAAGTCGGCCATCGCCGATGTCGGCACGAGAGCCGCAACTGCGGTCGCAAGAAGGACCTTTTTCATCTTTCATTCCTTTCCGTTGATTAGTTTACGTTGAGTGCGCGGCGGTCTTGGCCTCGACCTCAATGGTCTGCGCGATCTGCGGGCCGGTCTGCGCGCCTGCAGCAGACTCCTGAGGACGGCGAGATCCGACCAGCGCTTCTCAGCGTTAATCAGCGCGGAGGAAACTTGGGAAGCAGACGCGACATAAGCGAGGATGTAGGCGCTCGGGACGCGGAATCCGAGTGAGCGATCAATCGCCTAGGTCAATAACGCTGACCGATTTTGCTTCGTCAAGCAAACCTGATATAATTGCAGAAAGTGACAAATATTTCCGAATTCGCTAATTAAGGTGAGTGGCAAAGGGAACCGACATGACTGACCCCTACCGGCCCAAAGGGCTGTCGAGTGCCGTCTGCTATCAGGATGCGAAGGCCGCCTATCGCTGGCTTGAAGCGGCGTTCGGGTTCGAGCCGCTCTTCGTCATTCTCGACGCCGACGGCAATCTGGGTCATTCGGAGATGACCTTCGGGAATTCCGTCGTCATGGTCGGCAACGAGTGGAGTGCCGATCACAAGAGTCCGAAATCCGTCGGAGGCAAGAACACGCAGGCCGTCCACGTCCAGCTTGCGGAAGGTGAGGACATCGACGCTCATTGCGAACGCGCGCGCAAGGCGGGCGCGGAGATTCTGCAGGAGCCCGAGACTCAGTTCTACGGCGACCGCACCTATCGGGCCCGCGACCCGGAAGGCCATATCTGGACCTTCGGCGTCACCGAGAAGAGGATGACGCCGGAAGAGTGGGACAAGGCGAGCGGCCTCACCACGAAGAAGCGGCTCGATTGAGCTCCCGCATCGACAAGACCTTCGCGGCGCTCGCCGACCCCGATCGCCGCTACGCCGTGGAACTGCTGAGCAGGCGGCCGCGCCGGGCAGGCGAGCTCGCGGCCGCGCTCCGCCTGCCGGCGCCGGCGATGAGCCGGCATTTGCGCCAATTGAAGCAGAGCGGGCTCGTTGAGGAGACTCATCCCGAGTTCGACGCGCGCGTTCGAATCTATGCGCTGAAAGACAGCGCCATGGCCGAATTGAAACGCTGGCTCGCCGAGACCGAAGCGATGTGGGCCGCGCAGCTTTCGAGCTTCAAGGCGCATGTCGAGAAGAAGCGAAAATGACCGCGGCGGTCATCGTTTCGATCCGAGTCGACGCGACGCCTTTGCGGGCGTTTGAAGCCTTCACCGAGGAGATCGGCGAATGGTGGCGGCCGAACCCCTTGTTCGCGCTGACGCCGCGCGGCGACGGCCAGCTTCGTTTCGAGCCGGGGGAAGGCGGGCGGCTGGTCGCGACGCTGGCGAACGGAAAGGAGTTCGAGGTCGGCCGCATCGCCGTCTGGAAGCCCGGCGAAAGGCTCGCGCTCACTTGGCGTCAGGCGACATTCGCGCCCGGCCAGTCGACCCAGCTTGACGTGCGCTTCGAGGCGGTGGGGGACCAGACGCGCGTCACGGTCGAGCATCGCGGCTGGGACGAGATCCCGCAGGACCATGTCGCACGCCACGGCTTTGAGCTGATGCTGTTCCAGCGCCGACAAGCTGAACATTGACGCGGGCTGCTTGCCTCTTTTGACGCAGAACTGCGTCGCGACGGTGAGTGACGGGAAGCGCGTTGCTTGTGGCCGGGCATTGTGAGCTTGAGCGGCCCGTGGTCAGAAGCCATCGAGGCCCTCGCTTTGGAAATCCTGGTGGTGCGCCAGCATCATCTCGGCAAACGACCGATAGCGGTATGCACCGGGGGCCCAGTTTGCAACGAACCACGCCTCCCACTCGCCATCAGCGCCCACGATCTTCGGGTTCAACAGATAGACGCTCGAATCATCGTGCGTGCTGATTTCCAGCGTGTGTTCCAGGTACTCGCGACGTAGATTGATGGGATCCTGTTCGGGGCCGTAAACGAAGTACAGCTCGTCTGAAATGACGAATGAATCGCCTGTCCGTGCGTCGATCCACTCCTGGTTGCGCACTCTGAACCAGTCGATTTCTTCCGCCGGCCAGAAGTCGCCGCCTCGGGCCGGCACGAAGTCCAACGGCTGGCGGAGCCCGTTGGTGCATCTGAGGAACTCTCTGTAGGACGGCGGCAACCGGCAGCCGAGACGTGCTTCAGCTACGAGGAGCTCTGCCTCGGCTACGCCCGGTAAACCCAATCCCGAGAAGGGTCCCGCCGCGGGCTTGACCCCAGCTCTTTTCACTGCTTCGGCCGCCCATACTGAAAGCAAACGCTCCCAAGCCGCTTTGTCCATCACTCTCCCCTTCAAGAATCGGGTCACCGCGCTCAAGTCCGTCTGCGATCAGGCGCGCGCTGACGCAGAGCGCGTCGCGGATGCGCGTGACCGGCCCGGGCCGAGCATCGCGCCACAGGCGCCCAAAACAAGCAGGTCCGCAGGCGCATGCGGGCCGAGACGACTCCGGGATGGAGGCCTCGATGACCCCGCCGCTCGCCGGCGAGCTTTCGTCCACCCAGCGGCAGCGCTTGACAGCTTGAGCGAAGCACCGGATTGGCGCATGTTGCTGCTAATTTCCTGAACCGAGCAGCATCGTGCAAGCGCCGCAGATTCTTCCCGCCGAACTGAACGACCCATCCGACAAGGAAGCGCCGCTGCGCGAGGACATTCGTCTCCTCGGCCGCGTCCTCGGCGACACCATCCGTGCGCAGGAGGGCGAAGCGGTCTTCGATCTGGTCGAGACCATCCGCCAGACGGCGATCCGCTTCCACCGCAAGGACGCGACTGCCCGCGCCCGGCTCGATACGATCCTGAAAGGCCTGTCGCGCGATCAGTCGACGCTGATCATCCGCGCATTCAGCTATTTCTCGCATCTCGCCAATATCGCCGAGGACCAGCATCACATCCGCCGCGCCCGCTCCCATGCCATCGCCGGGTCGGCACCGCGCGAAGGCGCGGTGGTGCTGGCGCTCGATCGCGTGCGCAAGGCGGGAATCGCGCGGGCGGAAGTGGAGGGCTTCTTCGCGGACGCCTTCGTCTGCCCGGTGCTTACCGCGCATCCGACCGAGGTGCAGCGCAAGAGCACGCTCGACCCCGAGCGCGACGTCGCCAAGCTTCTGGCCCGACCGCGACCGCCCGGCGCGCATGCCGGACGAGCGGGCCGAGACCGACGAGGCGCTGCGCCGCACCGTGCTCACGCTGTGGCAGACGAGCCTCCTGCGGCGCCATCGTCTGAAGGTGATCGACGAAATCGCCAATGGACTTTCCTATTATGACTACACGTTTCTGGCCGAGCTGCCGCGTCTCTATGACCGGTTCGAGAATGCGCTCGCGGCCGCGGACCCGGTGTGGAACGGCGTCGAGATGCCGTCCTTCTTTCGCATGGGCAGCTGGATCGGCGGCGACCGCGACGGCAATCCTTTCGTCACGGCGGAGACGCTGCGCCAGGCCTTGCGCATGCAAAGCGAGCGGGCGCTCAGCTTCTATCTCGAGGAGCTGCACGCGCTCGGCGCCGAGCTG
>DATFTC010000294.1:0-17652 GCA_035262305.1 Myxococcaceae bacterium
GAGCGGGTGGCGGTCGTCGAAAAATGTCCCTGCGGACGGAAATTTTGCACATCTGTCGTCCTTTGTTTGCGAAGTCGTGGGCGAAACTGAAGACATACCCCGCGCGGCACGGAATCGCGCGCGCTCGACCAAAATCTGAAACATCCAGCACCTGACCGACAAGCTCCCGTGGAAAGTGGCCGACCTCGCCAGCACGTCCGTCCACACCTCGCGCGTTACCTCCTCTGCAATGGCTCGGCTCTGCAGGAAGGTTTCAGCCAGTTGGACCATCGGGCAATGGTAGCGAGCGACGAGCATAAGGAATGCTGCTTCCTGCCCCTCTCGAGCAGCGGCCAACGCTTGAGTGTCACTGGTGGAACTCGTCACTGTTTCCATGGTTCAGGCGCCAGGGTCGGGGGCGACATCTGCGCCTCGTTGAAGGAGAGCGCTTAGCCCAAGCAATGCGTCAGCGTTCATCGGTCCGCCCCTCCTCTCGCAGGAGTGTAATACGTATGTATATACATCTATCTAGCAAGCCGGGAAACTCCTTCTTTCACCTTTCAAACAGAGCCAAATGTTGCTCGGGAGCTCTGGTCGCCCCGGTCATCTCCTCACTGCGCCCGAAGCAATTGGCCGCGCGCCGTCATCGAGCGAGCCTTGCAGGTGGCGGGAGCCGCGGCGCGGTCTTGGGTTTGAGGATGCCAAGCGTCACCCTCCACGTTAGATGCATGTGCATACTTCTTTCACTCCGCCGGCGCAACGGTATCCACAACCAGCCAGCGCCGCGATCGGGTTTACAAACGCGAAGCTCGAGACGACCGTTTAAGTGTCATCGGAATTGCCGCAGCGAGGGCTGTCAGCTCGCGCTGCATTGCATCCCACTTTTCCGCGCCGTATCGCCGCCGAAAGTGGGCCTGTGCACGACGCCACGCGCGGTTGCCGCGTTGAAGCTGCAGTTTGCCCGCCTTAGTAAGAACAGCCCGCCGCTCGCGCCGATCGTCCCCGCGTGTCATTCGGATCCAGCGACGTCGTCTGAGCGTAGCGAGGGATCGGGAAACCGTCGTTTGATCGAGTGCAAGTAGAGAGCCCAAGCCGGCGTGCGCGATTGTTCCACTTCGAGAGATGGCCCGAAGGAGGGCCAACTGAGGAATGCTTAGATTCGGCCATTCGGGCTCGCTTTCGTACAGCTGCGAGACGAGTCGAGCAGCTCGTCGCAGATTCGCGCCCAGGCACGGAAGCACCGGTACTTCAGCCACCTCCACCCCCATTCAAGCTGCGCGTGCGATTTCCCCAGTCGCCGCAGCAAGTAGCTGGCTAGCACAGGCGTGATTGCCCAGGGCGCCGATTTTGTTTGCTGCTCGTCCGAAAGAACGAACCTCAGTGGATCTGCTTCGCCTAGGGTCTTGGTTTCAACGACGCGCCCGACCGACCGGCGTCGCGATACTCTCCTGGAGTTATCCCCGTCTGCCGCCTAAAAGCCCTGGTAAACGCAGCAACTGATTCGTAGCCCGTTGCAGCCGCCACAGCTTTTAATCCATCATCGCTCGAACGCAGGCGTGTCGCGGCAGCGTGGATTCGGATGCGAGTGAGATATCGAATCGGCGGCTCGCCGACCAGCTTCGTGAACACGTTCGCGAACGTGGAGCGAGACATCGCCACGCGATGCGCGAGAGAAGCGGTCGTCCAAGGCTTGTCCAACTGGCCGTGAAGCAACGCAAGGGCCGGGCCGATCCGCTGGTCTCGGACTGCTGCCAACCATCCGAATTCGGCGCTGTCGGAGTTCTCCTCGAAGTATAAGCGCACGGTCTGAATAAAGAGGATATCAACCAACCGAGTGACCACCTCGGCCATTCCAATATCGCCGGAGTCGAGCTCCGCCAAGACATGTTTGAGCGTCAGACCGAGCCAGGGACGAGCGTTCTGTCCCGCCTTTACGTGAAGAAGAGGCGGAAGAATGACAACAAGAGGATTCGTGTCGCCGTTCTCAAATTGCATGCTGCCGCAGACGAATCTGGTGACGCGCCCTTCGCCGCCAGCGCGAACTACTCGATCTTTGCCGTGTGCATGACGTTTGACGAGCTCGAAGAAGTCAACCACTGCCGTCTCAGGCCTGTCGCGCATGATATGCGCGTCACCACGCGTAACGACAACGAAGTCGCCCGCAGACAGCCGCACGGGCTTAGGCACAGCCTTGACATGGAGCCAGCAGCATCCGCGCGCTACGACATAAAACGCCGTTCCGCGATCACCGATGCTGACGCCCCAAGGGGCTTTGAACTCGAGCCTGAATAACACGCTGCTTCGAAGACGCACACCTCGCAGGACGTCGTCCAGAAGAGAACTGCGCCAGGGGTCAGCAGCTGTCTTCACGGCGCGCTCGGCGACAGAAGGCAAGTCAGTCATCAAGTAAGCCCGTGCCGCTATCGACGGCTGAAGCTCCTCGCAGAACCGGACATCCGCAATTCACGCATCCGGGTCTGCAGCGCCAAGATCCAGTCAGTCTTTTGTATTAGGCGCAAGTAGGAACACGCGTGTACCTGTTTGACGAAAATCCAGTGAACTAACAAAGGTGGGCTGGAGTCATTGCGTGTACATTCAGATCAACACCGACGAGTGGACCAGAGCCGCGGACGCGAACGCTCCGAGCGATTCCCTGCGCAAACCCACCTCAAGCTCGTGATCCTCTGGGCGAAGCTCTCGGCATCATCGGAATCGTCGCAGCGATTGCCGTCAACTCGCGCTGGATTGCATCCCACTTGTCCGCTCCGTACCGTCGCCGTAAGCGGGCCTGAGCACGACGCCACGCGCGGTCACCGCGCTGAAGCTGCAGTTTTCCTGCCCCGGTGAGCGAGACCCGCCGCTCACGCCCATCGTCGCCGCGCGCCACGCGGATCCAGTCGCGTCGTCTGAGCGTCGCGAGCGATCGGGAAACCGTCGTCTGATCGAGACCGAGTAAAGAGCCCAAGCTGCCGTGGGTGATTGTTCCCGTTCGAGCGATGGCCCGAAGCAAGTCCAACTGGGCGACGCTCAGATTCGGCCATCCGGGTTCGCTTTCGTACAGTCTCGAGCAGAGGCGAGCGGCGCGCCGCAGATTCGCGCAAAAGCATGGAAGCAGCGGTGCTTCAGCCACTTCAGCGCCATGGCGATCCGGCGGATTGGTCACGCGATCCTCCATCGTAACTTCCCTGGGCAATTTACGGCCGGCTCGATGCTGCGTCCACCACTGCTTCCAACGCGGCGGGGGCGGAGCGAAATCGAGCGTCGGAAATCGCAACTTGCCTGATTGAACCTTACCGCTAGGGTCGACCAGAGCTCCTGAAACGCGAGCCTCTGAGCTAGTCCAGTTCCAGGTTCTGGTAGACGCCGTTGGAATCGAGCACCGAGCCCCAGACCTTGTGCGAGGCTTGATGCTCGGAGAGGCCGAAGTTGATCGGCGCACCGAGTCCGAGATCCAAGCCCTTGATGGTCTCCATCGTGGAGATCAGCGCCTCGGTATTGAGCTCGGGCCCGGTGCGCTTGAGCGCCTCGCCTAGGAGCGAGCCGGCGACGTAACCTTCCAGCGAGACGAAGTCCGGCTTCTCCCCAGGCGCGTATTTGTTGAGAAGCTCCCGATAGTGCAGCACCGCGGTTGAATTCGAATCGGGGAGCGGGACTACCTGGGTGACGATCACTCCTTCCGCGTAGCCCTTGCCGAGCTGCGTCAGCTCTTCCGCCAGCGCGTTGCTGCCGACAAAGGAGACGCTGGTGAAGATCAGATTCGCTCCCTTCTCCTTGAGCTTGGAGATGAACTGGGCCGCGGCGCGATAGGTGGGCACCATCACCACGGCCCGGATGTTTTGCGAGTTGCGCACGATTTCATTCACCGCGGCATGGACATCGGCGGTGTTGCGCTCGTAGCCGACTCGCAAAATCTTGCTGGGGTCGCGCTTGTAGCGGCGCAGCATGCGCGCTACCCCCTCGAAACCGGCGTCGCCGTACTTGTCATTTTGCGCGAAGACGGCGATTTCCGCCGGCCTGATTCGGCGGATTTCGATCAAGTACTTCACCGCGGCGGCGGTCTCCTCTGCGTAGCTGGCGCGGTAGTTGAACACGTAGCGGTCGGGCGGATCCTTGCGCAACAGAGAGGCCCCGGTGAACGCGCCGAAAAAGAGCATCCTCTTCTCCAGGGCGTAGGGGATGGCCACCGCGGCGGTCGGAGTACCGACGTTGCCGACAAAACCAAATACCTTCTGGTTTTCGGCGAGCTCCTTCATCACGACTTTGTTGCGCTCCGGCTCGTAGCCGTCGTCTAGGGTGACCAGCTTGAGCCTGCGGCCATGCACGCCGCCCGCCTCGTTGATCGCCTCAAAAGCGATCTCGACGCCGGTCTTCATCTGCCGCCCAAGCTCTTTCGCGCTTCCGGAAAGCGGAACGGCCTGCCCGAATACAATCTCCTTCTCGGTGATGCCCTGGACCATCGGCATCACCGGCAGAGGCGAGACTGCCGCCTTCGTCACCGGGCCGCGGGCGGAAGTCGGCGCCGGCATCGCGGCTCCATTGGCGGTTGGCGGCGCCTGCTTCCTGCCGCTCGAGTAGTAGAGCCCACCCAAGCCAAACACGAGCATAATCCCCACCGCGCCTGCCGCCAGATTCCGCCGCATCCGGCGGTCCACTCGCGCCTCGACTGTCACTGCAAACTCTCGGCTGTGTGAGAGTGTTTTGTTCGGCCCGCGCGAAGACGTCGTACTCATCGAGTCCTCCTCGATCGAAACTTCTGTCTGTGGCAGCAACGGCTCGGAAAGAACGGCGCGCCCGTTCGGCTGTCGCCGGTCCTCTTCGTCCTGACGCCAGGTTTCCTCGAGCAGGAGCTTGTGCCAATTCTCGAAAATCGTACGCTGGCGCGGCTTGACGTTCAGATCGACGCGGAAGAGACCGTCGCGCAGCTTCAGTGCGTGGCGCACCGCGTCCAACCCGCCGCGTTCCCCCAGCTGGGCGTGGACCAGCTCGCCGCGCTCCAGATAGAAAACTCCCTCGTGCGCTCCGGGGCTCTCCGACTTGACTTGAAGCGCCACCGTCTCCCGCTTGAGGGAATAAAACTGGATCAGATCCGCAAAAGACGTCTCGGCTAGGTTCCCTGTGAGTGCCAATCCGAGAACCTCAAACAAAGTAAATCAGGGAAGCGGATGAAGGGCACCTGCTCTCCTCGGCCTTCCTCTGTAATCCGGTGACGCACGGATTTCGCACTAAGCGTGACACCTTTGATTTTCGACATCAATGAGTCGCATTCACCCCGTGTCAGCCTACTGGGGTGATTTCGACCCCTGCCCGGAATGACGGTCAATCCCAGAGGCCGGATTCCGTCCGGCCATCGTCGATGGGCCAGTCCCCAGGGCTCATTTCGAGGAATGCGAGGCGGTCACAGCCTTTGCCCTTGGGCGGTTGAGGGCCGTCGATCGACGAAAAGGCGCTCCGGCGCTCGATCGCGAAAGTTCTTCACCGAGCCGCACACGAGGCTTCCCGCCGCCACGGCCTGCGATCGCTCATCGCAACGTCAGGATAGCAGGTGCTATGACGCGGACATGATCTCGACACGTACGCGTGCTTTCATCGCCACCATCTGTCTCGCCAGCGCAGGAACATCCGCGGCGCCGAGAGACGCCCAGCCAGCCGAGGCGCATCCGCTCAAGATCGGCATCATCGGCGCCGGCAAGATCGGCGGCACCCTCGCCACGCTCTGGGCCAAGGCGGGTTACGAGGTGCTCGTCTCGTCGCGCCACCCGGACCAGCTCCAGGAGCTGGCGCGCTCCCTGGGCCCCAAGGCGCGCGCCGGCACGCCGCGGGAGGCGGCGGTCTTTGGAGACGTGGTTCTCATCTCGGTGCCCTACGGAGCGCTGCCGCAGATCGGCAAGGATTTGCAGAACGAGCTCAAGGGCAAGGTGGTGCTGGATACCGGCAATCCCTATCCTGAGCGCGACGGCGAGATGGCCGTCGAATCCCGCAGCAAGGGCACCGGGGTCGCCTCGGCAGAGTTCCTCCCGGGCGTCCGCCTCGTGCGCGCCTTCAACGCGATCAACTATCGCAACCTGCGCAGCGAGGCGCACCGGAAGGGGGAGCTCGTGGGGATTCCAATCGCGGCGGACGACCCACAGGCGTTGGACGTCGCCGCGCGTCTCGTCCGAGACGCCGGGTTCGAACCGGTCGTGGTCGGGCCGCTCGCCAAGGCGAAGATGTTCGACGTCGGATCGCCGGTGTACACGCAGCTGCTCACGGCGCGCGAGTTGAGGGATCGTCTCGGGAAGTGAACGCGGTCGAGCGTCCCCACGCCCGCACGCGAGGAGCAGCGTACCGTTTTTTTTGAGCTTGCATGATTCTCCTCTTCCGATGCACGGTCGTCATCATTGCCGCCGTTTCGGAAGGAGTTGACCATGGCTCATCAGAGTGGCGTCCGCCTGCCGCCGTTGACCATCAAGGGAGTCAAGACCAGCGCGGTCGAAGTGCCGATGACGTACCCGCTCGGCACCAGTGCCGACGTGGTTAAGAGAGCGCCGCTGCTGCTGATCGACCTGGAGACCGATGATGGGGTTACCGGCCGCAGCTACGTGTTCTGCTATCGCTCCAGCGGGGCGCGGGCGATCGATGCGGTGCTGCGCGACGCGGTCTCCCTCGTCAAGGGCGAGAGCGTGGCGCCGCTCGAGATTCGAGCCAAGCTTGAGCGGCGCTTTGCGCTGATCGGCGTGGCGAGCGTCGTCCGGATGGCGCTTTCGGCGCTCGACGCGGCGCTGTGGGATGCGCTTGCCATGGGCGCCGGTGTGCCGTTGGCGACATTGCTAGGCGCCAAGCCCAAACCGATTCCCGCGTACAACTCAAGCGGGTTGGGCCTGATGTCGCCGGAAGCTGCCGCCGACGAGGCCGAAAAGCTCCTGGCGCGAGGCTTCCGGGCGATCAAACTGCGGCTGGGCTACCCCAGTCTCGAGCAGGACCTCGCGGTGACGCGCGCGGTCCGCAAGCGCCTGCCGGACGCGGTCGAGCTGCCGGTCGATTACAACCAGGCGCTGACCGTCGCCGAGGCAATCCACCGCGGCCGGGCGCTCGAGTCGGAGGGCATCGCGTGGCTCGAGGAACCCATCCGCCATGGCGACTACGCCGGCAACGCCGCTGTCGCGAGAGCCCTCGACGTGCCTCTGCAACTCGGGGAGAACTTCAACGGCCCGGAGGAGATGGCGGAGGCGCTCGGCGCCGGGGCGTGCGACTACGTGATGCCGGACGCAAACCGCATCGGCGGCGTGAGCGGCTGGATGCAGGCGGCCGGGATGGCCGCGGCGTGCCGGATGGAAATGTCGTCGCATCTGCTGCCGGAGCTGAGCGCGCACCTGCTCGCCGCAACTCCGACCTGTCACAAGCTCGAGTATGTCGACTGGGCCGATGCGATCCTCGAGGAGCCCCTACAGATTCAGGACGGTTTTGCCCGCATTCCAGATCGGCCGGGCAGCGGACTGTTGTGGAGGTCGGAGGCGGTGAAGGCACTTTCGATGGACAGGTGAAAGTAACGCGATTCACTCAGCCTCGTATAAAGGGCATCGCGCAGCGCTGGCAAACCAACGCCGATCACCCGGTGTAGTTGAATTGGTACAGCGATTGCCAGGAGTAGATAATGTCACCTCGAGCAGCCCCCGACGCGTATCGCCTAACCAACATGCGCATTTGGGGCAAGTTGATTGCGTCCTTGGCAATCGCCTTCGGCGTGGCGCTCTTCCTGGGCAGTTGGGGCATCGCCAAGATGATGGTCGGCTGGTTATTCGCGCACGATGCGACGATGTACGAGTGGGCGACGCAACTCGCCGACGTTGCGTGGGGCCACCCGATGGTCTTCTCCTCCTTGCTGCTCGCCCACTATTCGGGTCTAGCGATCATCTTCGCCGTATCGCAGTTTCTTTTTCGAAGGACAACGATGCGCCGCCGGGTGCGAAAAATGCTCGGCCTGCTGGCAATCGCCCTCGCCGTCGTCGACGTCATGACCTGGCTGCTGGTCCCTGTGAATTCCATTGCTCGGAATGTGCTTGTGCCGCTGAGCATTACCGAGGCAATGCTGCTCGCGTGGATGCTGTTTCTCCCGCTGAGGCAAATGTGGCTGTACCATCGATGGCGCGGCAACGGTGGCGAAAAAGTAAAAGTCGTCGTGGTTGGAGGCGGGTTCGGCGGCCTGTATGCGGCGATGGCACTGGATAAGGCCATCGGCCATCATCGCGATCTCGAGCTCACTGTTGTCGACAAAAATAACTATTTTCTCTTTCCGCCGCTTCTACCCAGCGTATCGGTGGGAGCGATTGAAACTCGACAGGTCACATACCCTTTTCGGAGGATTTTCGAAACAACGAACATCCGATTTCGCAATGCTACCGTGGAGAGCATTGATCCGGTTTCGAGCACCATCACGGCCAAATTCGAAACTGACGAAATGGGGGGCAAGTCTTTTCTCCCGGCGCAACTTTCTTACGACTACCTGATCCTGGCGCCGGGCTCGATGATTAACACCTTCCGCACACCCGGCGTCGACGGGTCCGCCTTTTTCATGCGTGAGCTGGGCGACGCGGTTGCGGTACGAAACCATGTGATTGATTGTTTTGAGCGGGCGGCTGCCTCGACCTCGGCGGCTCTGCAGGAGGAGCTCCTCCGCTTCGTGATCATCGGCGGCGGCCCAACAGGAGTGGAGGTTGCAACCGAGATCCATGATCTGATCAAGAACGTGCTTCTCGCGCGTTACCCGGAAATCGATCCGGCCCGTCCCGAGGTCTGGCTCGTTCAGTCCGGGAAGCAACTCCTGCCGGGTTGGCACACGCGAGTCGTGGATATTACCTCGCGACAGATCTCGCGGCTCAAAATCAAGATCCTGCTCGATAACAGAGCAGTGGAGGTCGGGCCGCGGCACGTCGTGCTCAAGACCGGCGAGCGCGTGTCCACCCGCACTTGCATCTGGTGCGCAGGGGTCAAGTCCTCTGATCTTATCGCTCGGAGTGGGCTCCCACTCGACGAATCCGGTCGGATTCGCCTTAAGCCTGACTTGCGCGTTGAGGGTTTTGACAATGTTTTCGCACTAGGTGACGCGGCCTTCCTCGTCGACGAAAGGACCGGACGGCCACTGCCGCCGCTCGGCCAGGTCGCGTTCCAGCAAGGCCCCCATGCCGCGCGCAATCTCATTCGGCTGCTTTCCGGAAGAGAAACCAAACCCTTTCGTTATTTCAATTTCGGTTCGCTCGTCTCGGTCGGCGAGCACTTTGCGGCAGTGCATCTGCTTGGCGTGAAGCTGTCTGGCTTTTTCGCCTGGCTCATCTGGCGGACGCTCTACCTCGCCAAGCTCGTGGGTTTCAGTAACAAGGTGCGCGTGATGCTGGATTGGACTCTGGATTTGCTGATCGAGCGCTCGATTTCCCAGATTCAGATGCGCGCGCCGGAGAGCGCGGGCCCGGTGAGCGTGTTGCCGACGCAAAACCTTGTTGGCGAACCGCCAATGGCGGAAGCCATCGCATTCACTAAATCGGCCGGCTAAACGAGGTCGTGTCGGCCAGTACCGGAGGCGAAGATGCGACACTTTATACCAGTTGTCTCGCTGCTCCTTGCCGTTACGGCGAAGGCAGGAGGGGTGGAGCTTTTGCGCGTCGATCCCGAAGCTGGCAATAGCAATTTCAGCGCGGTGTTCGATGCGCCACTGGGAGAGCGCATCAACGCGGTGAGCTCCCGTGTCTCTTGTGACTTGACCTATGATGCAACGAGCGGCACCTTGTCCGGCGTCTGCTCCGTCCCGCTGACCTCGATCGTGGTCGACAGCCAGCCGCTGAAGACGGAGCACTTCCAGCAATGGTCGACCCACAAGAAATCCGACCCCAAGGTTTGCGCTTTCGAGGCGAAGCTCTCCAACATCAAGCTTGATCCGCCGCTCTCGGCGAATACAAGCTCCAGATTTTCAGCCGAGGTTCCCTTCAGCGTTTGTGGCAGGCCGCGAAAAGACAAGCGGCCCGAGCGCGTAGATGGGTCAGCAATGCTCACTGCTTCCGACGCCCAAGGCCATCCCAAGACAGTTCGTGTCCGCGCTCAAATAGAAAAGTTCGACCGCGAGGCGTACGAGATCGGCCCTGCATTCACCGAAGGCTGGTTGGCCAAGGTCCAGTCGCTGAGCACCATCGTCGCACACGAGGGCCGAATCGAGCTCTCGCTCTTCGCAACTGCGAAACAACCCTAGACGCGGGCGACGGATGAGGCTCTTTGCTCAGTGAGAATCTTCGACCTTCTCGAGCTGAACGATCGCGTTGTAGTCAGGGATTCCAGCCGTCGGCGAGCGGCGCCCGCGATCCAACAGCGCTGCCGACTCCGGCCAGTGCGCTTCCAAATTGCCGGGCTTGATCTCGCAGATGAATGCGCGCCCGCGCATCTGCCCTCGAGAATTGCGAACCAGCACGGGTTGGCCAGCTCGGATTCCGAGGCGCTCCGCGTCGGAGGCGCTGATGAAAATTGCTTCGCGGCTCGCACCCGTCAGTGCATCCGTTTCCTCTTGCACCATGCTGTTGAACTGTTTCCCTCGCCGAGTCGTCATCACGAACGAATGATTGGGAATGTGGCGGCGAGGTAATCGAACCGCGGAGAAGTGCGCCTTGCCGTCTTCGGTTGGGAACTTCCAACCGCTGCACAAATGCGGACCGCCATACTGGAATTGATCCCCAGCTTTCTCAAGTCGTTGAATACCTTCGTAGTAAGGGATCGCCCGGGCAATCTCTGCGCGGATGGCCGCCGTCCCGTCGAGCTCCAGCTCCTTCGCCAGCTCCGGGCGCACGCGCTTGGCCAGCTCGGTGAAGACTTGCCATTCCGGACGCGCTTCGGCGATACGAGGGCCCGGGATCTCGGGGCTGAAGATCACGCGCCGCTCGGTGCTTGTCTCGGTCACTCCGCCTTCCGTCTCGTAGCGCGTCGCTGCCGGCAACAGCAGCACCGCTTCTTTGGGATCCACCAGCATTTGGCTCGACAGCACAATATCGAGATGGACTCGAAGAGGTACGCGGCTGAGTGCCTCGCGAACGTGCTCGGGTTCGGGCAGCACGTCGAGAAAGTTGCCCCCCACGGAGAAGAGCGCGTCCAGCTTCCCTGCGTGGGCCGCGTCAACCATCTCTGGCCCGGTCAGCCCACGAGTCGCCGGAACTTCAAAGCCCCACAGTTGAGACAACTGTCGCGCATTTTGAGCATTGATCGGCAGACCACCCGGGAAGGCCGTCGAGTACGCACCCATCTCGGCGCCGCCCTGCACGCCCGAGTGCCCGCGAATCGGCATCAAGCCACATCCCTCACGACCCACGAATCCCTGGGTGAGAGCCAAATTGACGATGGCCCTCACGTTGTCCTCACCGCAGTCGTGCTGGGTGATTCCCATCGACCAAACGAAAATTGCCTTTCTCGATTCGGCGATCATCTTACTGAGCGCGTCCATCTCGTCGCGCGCGCAACCCGACACCTCTTCGAGGTCGTCCCAGGTCTGAGTTCGCAGCTCGGCCGTAACCTCGTCGTAGCCAGTCGTATGTCTCTCGATAAAATCTCGGTCTACCTGGTCGCGCTCGACCAGGTGCTTCAACACTCCGTTGAGGAAACCGATATCACTGCCGATCTTGACCAGAAAAAAGCGATCCGCGATTCGCGTGCCGAACAAGGCCGATTCAACATTCGATGGCACCCAGTACCTTTCCATCCCTGGCTCGCGATAAGGGTTCACCACCGCTATTCGTGTGCCGGCCTTTTTTGCGTAATACAAATATTTCATCGCCACCGGCTGATTGTTCGCCACGTTTGAGCCGATGAAAACAATCAAATCGGCATGCATCCAATCGGAGTATGAGCAGGTGGTTGCTGCCACCCCGAGCGCGCTTTTCAAAGCTACTGTGCTGGGCGAGTGACAGACGCGCGCAGCATTGTCGATGGAGTTGGTGCCCATCGCGCGCACGGCCTTTTGTGCTGCGTAGTATCCCTCGTTGCAGATCCCGCGGCTGGTCAAGTAATAGGCGGTACGAGTCGGCTGCGTCGCGCGAATCTGGTCCGCGATAGTATCGAGGGCTTCATCCCAAGTAATGCGCCGGAAACCTGGCTCTCCCGTTCGGCGAATCATCGGGAAAGGCAGCCGCCCCAGGCGCCTGAGCTCGGCGCCGCTCTTTTGAGACAGCGCTTCTACGTTTGCAAGTTGGCTGGGCTCTAGCGCGGGCATGGTATTCAACCTCAGCAATCGCAGACGGATATTGCAGAGGTGCGTGCCGTCGATAGTCCAGTCGCGAAGGCCGCTCGTGCCGAGCGCGCAGCCGTCGCAAACGCCCTTCGAAAGGATCCTCCAGGCGTACGGCAAACGGCCGCGGTTTTCCCAGAGTGCCTTTCCGATTTCGAGATAGTTATTGGGTCGCTGCTCGCCAATTCCGAAGGGCCTCTTGCTCGCCCAAAGCGTTGGTGTCCAGCGGTCTTTCGCGCCCATCTCGATCACACGTGGAGCCGAATAATTGCGAGCCCCTAGATTAGCGAGCACTGTGTGGGCGTTCACTAAAATGTTACCTCGGCCCAGGAGCGGCATTGCCCCCCGTTTTCCGCTCGCCGATCAGGTTTCGAAATAGCGCCCCCGCTCTAGATCGGCGATGAGCCCAGGCTGTCGTGGGCGCCATCCAAGCTGTTCCTGCGTTCGCACGTTCGAGGCCGGAACGTCGAGCGCGAAGAAGCGCGCGAGCCAGGCAAAATGATCGGCTGCTTCCTCGCGAGATTTCGAGACGACCGGCACCTTCAAGCGTCGACCGATGACGTCCGCGATGTCTCGCGTCGGCACGCCCTCGTCCGCAACCCCGTGAAACGTGGCTCCTGTGGAACCTTTCTCGAGCGCCAGTCTGAAGAGATGCGCGGCATCGAGCCGGTGTACAGCCGGCCAGCGGTTGAGCCCCTCGCCGATATACGCCGAAACGCCCTTCGCGCGCGCGATGCCGATTAGGGTTGGAACGAAAGCGTGGTCGCCGTCGCCATGCACAGATGGCGGGAGGCGCACCAGCGACACGCGCACGCCACGCGACGCCATCGCAAGCGCCGCCTTTTCCGACGCGATGCGATGCTTCACGACGCCGCGTGGATCTGGCGCATCCTGTTCGGTCGCGAGGCGGCCAGGCGCGAGGTGGGCGGTCCCGGAGGTGACGACCAGGGGTCGGCCAGACTCCGCGAGCGCGGCGCCGAGCGTCTCGATCGCAATCCTGTCCGTCTCGCCGGAGGCCGCAATCTTTGAGAAGTCGTGGATGAAGGCGGTGTGGATGACGCCATCCGATGCAGCCGCCGCGCGCCTCAGGCTGTCGAGATCCTCGAGAGCGCCCCGATGCACTTCGGCGCCGGCGGCGGTGAGCGACTTGGCGGCTGCATCCGACCGAGCGAGGCCGAGCACTCGATGCCCCGCGGCGATTAGCTCTGGAACGATGGCGGAACCGATGAAGCCGGTCGCGCCGGTGACAAACACGCGCATGTGATTCTCCTTTGCGGCTGAAGGCCGCTGTTGGGTCCAACCATGGCGCCCGCCCGACGATGCGACAACCGCATCTTCATCATTGTGAGAATGCCGGCGCGTCATTTAAGGTGGATACCATGGACGCGCGGGTGCTCAGTGGGGTCGAGGTGCTGGCAGCGGTGGTGAGTGCCAAGAGCTTCGTACGCGCCGGAGAGGCGCTGGGGTTGACCCAATCTGGCGTCAGCCGTGCGATCGCGCGGCTCGAAGAGCGAGTTGGCGTGCGACTCGTGGATCGCACGGCTCGCGCTGTTGAGCTCACCGACGAGGGGCGTCGCTTCTACGCGCAGGTCA
Organism: Myxococcaceae bacterium; assembly: GCA_035262305.1. Lineage (GTDB taxonomy): Bacteria > Myxococcota > Myxococcia > Myxococcales > Myxococcaceae > DATFTC01. Next base: position 13,802 of record DATFTC010000294.1, read on the forward strand.
TGCCACTCTACAGCGGCATCGAAGAGGCAGTGAACGAGGCCGCCGGTGCATCTTCGGTCCCGCGTGGTCGACTGCGGGTCAATGCCGATGCAAGCGTCGCGCGTCTGCTGTTGGCGCCGCGGATGGAAGCGTTTCTTCGAGCACATCCTGAGGTGTCGGTCGAATTGGTGGTGCGGGATCGGTTGCCCGATCTCGTAGCTGAAGGATTCGACCTAGCGGTTCGCTTTGGCGAACCCGAGCCGTCGGCGGTCGTCGCTCGACGGTTGCTCGACACCCGCATCGCGACGTGCGCCGCGCCGGCTTACTTAGCTCAGCACGGGCGGCCCAAGCATCCGCGTGAGCTCGGCGATAAACGACGCGAATGCATTTTGTTTCGCGATCCGGCGACCGGTCGTCCCTTCCCGTGGGAATTTCACCGTCGAGGGCGGATCCTTCGAGTGGCCGTATCGGGAAGATTCACGGTGAACGACTTGGCCTCAGCTTTGGCGGTGTGCATCGACGGGTTCGGGGTCGCGCAATTCCTGGAGCTCGGAGTCAAAGATCTCTTGCGATCAAAGGCACTGGTCGAGCTGTTTCCCGATTGGGCCGAGGAGCGGTATCCGGTGTACATGCTCTACCCGTCGCGGCACCTGCCTCCCTCTAAGCTGCGCGCCTTCGCTGACTTCCTCATCGCATCGACCCGGTAAGAGCAACGCGTTTAATCGGCGCTCACGACGAAGTCAGCGAAGTGCACCTCTCCCTGGACGCTCGCGTTGTGCGCGGTCGTGAACATGCCGACGTCTTGGCTCGTCGCGGCCGTGGCTATCGTGGCGCTGCCCACCGTGTTCCAGTTGCTTCCATCCGTTGAGTAGTAGCCGGTGAAAACGTCACCGTCGCGGACCAGCTTGAGCCAGCTTGGGTAGACAGTCGTGCCAAGATTGACATCGTGGTCCAGAAAGCCGTTGCCGTCGGAGTCCCACTGGAGGGCATAGCCGTGGTCGGGGCTAACCACCAAAATCACGTAGCCCGCGGCCGAGCCGGCCCGGTCGATTGCGTTGCGGACCATGATGCCGGCCTTGGCCCAGTCGCTCGTCCTCTCCTGGTACGTCACCTTGACCGTTGCCACGGTCTGCGGCCCCACACCCCCGGCCAAGTAGATCGCACCGTACTCGTCTCTGCTCGTCCATACGTCCCGGCCGTTGGCGATGATCCCGAACTGGTTGTCGAGCTGGGCGAAGCGGGCTGTCCCCGAGCTGGACGCGAAGCGGCGGTATGGCATCTGGAGCGGCGACGCGACGTTGAGATTCAGCTTGGCTAGGGTGTTCAGCGTGCGCCCTCGCCACCTGTAGTCAGCCCTTGCCGTGAGCCCGCCGTGAAGTATTGGCAATTCAAGTTGTGGCGGTGTGACGCGCCAGATGGTCCGCACGCTCTGACCCGCGGGCAATTCGCGGGGGCCAGTCCGGTCGCCGGGCTCCACCGTCCAATCATGCGGTGCCTCCAGGCTCAGCGAGATGTGGTTGACTGAGATGCGACCGTAGTTCGTGAAGGTTGCAGTCACCGTCGCTGTTTCCCCGTCCGAGAGCCACGCGCTCTCGGTCGCAACGTCAACGCCAGTTTGAGGCGGCACGGAGTTGATCTGGTGCGTCGGCGCGACCCGGAACATCCGTGCCTCGTGCGGCGCGACGCCAGCGCCGATGGTGCCGCCGCTCTCAGTCGTGGCGTGCCGCCAGAGATCTCGCATGGTGTAGGCAGGCGCCCTCGACAGGCCCAGCTCCTCGGCCGTTGCGCTGATGCTGGCCGGCACATCGGTTTCGTTGAAGAGCACCACGGCCACATCGCCACTCGCCAGCGGCTTGGCCAGCACCCAGCGTCCGCCGTCGCTCGAGATCGGCACGCCCTGAATGCCCAGCGGATCCTGATCGACCGCGATCACTTCCAGGTTGAGTAGGATGGCCATCGTGTCGCTGGAGGCAGTGCGCAGGTCGGTACCGGCCAGAAGCGGTGCGGCCATCTCGGCCCAGAGACTAAAGTGAGATCGGTACTCGAGCGGCGACATGCCGCCGTTGCCAATCTCGAGCATGTCGGGATCGTTCCAGCCACCGGGGCCGGCATGCGAGGCCAAACGCACGTTCTGGTGGAAGATGTTCACCATGCTCCCGTAGCTGTCGCTGATGTCGCCGGTCGTGCGCCAGAGGTTGCCGGTCGTCGGACCCCATTCCCAGGGATTCTCCTGGCCCCAGTTGCAGATGCTGTAAACGATCGGCCGGCCGGTGGCCGCAAGCGCATCGCGCATCGCCGTGTAGCGCTCCACGGCAGGTATTCCCTGGTTATTGCAGTTGTCATACTTGAGGTAATCCACGCCCCAGGACGCGAAGAGCGCGGCATCTTGCGCCTCGTGACCAAGGCTGCCGGGGAAGCCGTCGGCCCGATTGCAAGTATGGGTGCCGGCGGTGGCGTAAATCCCAAACTTCAGACCTCTCGCATGCACGTAGTCGGCAACCGCCTGGATGCCGTTCGGGAATTTGGCCGCATTCGGAACCAGGTTGCCATCGCTGTCGCGCTCAGGCACCGCCCAACAGTCATCGATGTTGACGAACTCGTAGCCCGCCTCGCGCATGCCCGAGCTGACGAAGAAGTCGGCGGTCTGTTGGACCAAGGCCTCGCTGACATTGCATTGGAAGGCGTTCCAGTCGTTCCACCCCATGGGCGGCGTGCGCGCCAGCCCGTCGTTCAGGGCGTGGGCGCTCTTTGCCGCGCCTCCCGCGTAGACCAGCACCGCCGACAGTAGAACCGCAGTCACGCCTAGCGATCTAAACCCAAACCTGGATGAGGCGCATCAATATCTTGGTCTGAGCGACATTCACATCGGTCTATTGGACAAAGCAATGGCTGAGATCCAGAAGGCCTGCCGAAGTTTTATTCTTTGAATCGGGTTCGAGGCCGCCCTGGGCAGCGATGTCGCAGCTTTTTCGGCGACGACAACGGATGTTGAAACACGATGTGTATTGTTTCTGTCGACCGATGCAAACGGGGATGGCGGAAACACTCGAAATCCCCGTGATTGATCAATCTACGATCCGCGGATACTGCTCATGCAATCCGACATCGCTGGATCGTGCAGTGACGATCCACCCGAACAGGCAACTAATCCTGGGGGTCTAGTTCTGGCAAGTGATGCGGCGAGTGTGGACCACTGCTCTCGTCACTCTGGCCGACGCCCCTTCCCCCTGAGCCCAGCACGAACAGGTGTCCGTTGTTCTGCGCATAGAGCCTGCCAAAATTGTCGATCGACAAAGGCGTGTACGCCGCGCCGACCGCGAGGTTGGTGAACAGCTTGGACTTGGGCGTGGTGAAGATGCCGCTGTGACCCTGATCGAACACGTAGATGTTGCCATCCTCGCTCTCGACATAGACGTTGCCGGCTCCGTCGACGGCGGGCTGATTGATGCACCATTCGAAACCATTCGGGTGCCTTCCGTCATCGACGCAAGTGACTGAACCATCGGGGTTTCGATGGCAGTCTCTGGTCTCAGTACTCTTGAACTTCCACTCTGGCACCAGATTGGCGTTGGTCTGGGTGATGTAGAACGGCCCGGCCGGTATACCCGTCCAATCGCATACAACGTTCGACCTGATTGTCGGATCCCCGCCTTGCGACACCGTCGGGATCAGGTTCCCGAAGATATCAGTACTGTTGCAGTAGAAGCCTTCCTCTTCGTCGTAGTGGTTGTCCTTCATGACGATCGAGTACGTGCCGTCGTGCTGGAAGATGGCCTGGGTGTCGTCCCAACCGAAGTCATAGGTGTTCATGATAGCGCCCGTAGCGCCGTTGAGTTTGAAGGCGTGGCCGCGCGATACGTTGTAGCGACCCC
>DATFTC010000295.1:0-4579 GCA_035262305.1 Myxococcaceae bacterium
CGACGGCGGAGGCGCGGCAAGCGCCCGTTGAAACCACTGTTGCACCCAGGCCGTGCGGTCTTGCCACCCAGTCACGCGCAGGCCTGCATCTTCGATGGCGGCGCGGAGGTCGGTTTGGCTTGCGAGATGGCTGTCCGTGCCGTCGAGTGACCACGGCACCGGCCAGCTCACGTTGACCCCGCCGGTGGCGCAGACCTCCCAGGCGAGCAACACACCGCCGGGTCGGAGCAGCCGGGCGACGGTGCGCATCAGCGCGGGCTTGTCGACGATGTTCATCTGCGCGTGGATGAGCAGCACGCGGTCCGCCGACGCGCTGGGTAGCGGCGGAGCAGTCATGTCACCCAGCTGAAACGAGACGCGGTCTGCAAGCCCGCAACGCCTGGTGAGCTCGCTCGCCAGGGCGACGAAGGCCGCGCTCTGATCGACGCCGATCACCTTCGCGCCCCTCGTCGCGGCGAACCGCGCCGGCCCACCCAGGCCTGAGCCCAGGTCGACGACGACCATCCCTGGCCCGACCCCGCCCGACGACATCAGCCGCTCGACAGGCTCCGCCCCGCCTGCGTGAAATTGGTCGAGAGCGGCCAGCGACGCGGGCGCGAGCTCCGCGGGAAGCTGGCTCAAAACAGCGCTGACCCGGATGTCTATCCCTTCCATCTCGTACGAATTGTGGCGCATGTGTGACCTCCAATTGAAGATCTAAATTTGTCACTTTAGATTTGCAAGTATAATTGGGGACTGCAGGCGTCAGGATCTCTTCACGGTGCTGATCGCAGCATTGTTCGTCAATCTATCGCCATGGCTGTCACCAATGAAGCCGGTCGCTAGACTCGCGGAGCCGGCAGCACACCTGCCGCACGGCGCGCTGGTCACCGTCGGCTTCGTCGTGCCTGGCTTGCTATTGACCTGGCTGGTGAGACGCTCGGAAAGGCAAAGCTCGCTTTTCGACAAGGCATAAGAGCCTATCGTGTAGGTCGCTGCGTTGATCTTCACCTTCGGGCAGCGGCCTGGTTTTCGCTCTGAATCTTGGCCAGCTCTTCGCGAAACTTGGCGGCGTTCTCCGGCTGTTGCAGCAAATCGTATTCTTCGATCAAATCCTTGCGCCCGTTCACCAGCCAGCTCACCTTGGGCTCCATCTGCTTGACCAGAATGTCGTATCCAGCGCGGGTCTCGACCTCGGCGTCCGACGGGCGTTGTTGACGCAGTAGAGTTCTCCCCAGCTTGATCCGGGCGATTCCGGTGTTGATGTGCGTGGCCGACTGCGTTTCAGTGTAGAGCGAGATCACCTGACGGAAAATCTTCTCCGCCCGAGCCCATTCGTTTCGCCCCATGTCCACGCTGGCCAGATTCGAGAGCGCGGTGGCAAGCAAGTAATGGTGTTCTCCGTAAACAGCGCGGTAAATGTCCACCATCCGCTGGAAGTAAGGCTCTGCCGCATCGTAGTTGCCCTGCCTGCTCGCCGTGTTTCCCAATTCGTTGAGCGACGACGCCACGCTCGGGTGTACCCGGCCGTATGCGCGCTCCTTGATCAACAGCGACTGCTGGAGCAAATCCACCGCTTCGCTGTATCGGCCCTGATAGACGAGCGCGCGGGCGAGTAACGTCAGATCGGATGCAGTCTCTAGGCTGTCCCTGCCGTACCACGCTTCCACGATCTCCAGCGCTTGCCGATCCAACTTCTCGGCTTCCGGATAATGACCGCGGTCCAGCTTAATCGCACCAAGATTAATCAGAATATCGGCTACGCGGGGGTGACTGTCGCCGTACATTCGGCGATACATTGGCAGTAAGCGCTGGTTGAGAGACTCGGATGTATCGTAATGGCCGGCATAGAAGTGTGCGTTTGCCAGTTCATGCAAGCTGTCGGCGAGCTCAGGGGTCTCGGCCCTCCCTGCCGACTGGAGACGGACCGCTTCATCCAGCGTTTTGATTGCCTTCTCATACGCGCCGCGTTCTTCTTGAACTTTTCCGAGCGCAAAGATGGCCTTCGCCAGCGACGGATGATTGGGTGGCAAGCGCCGCTTGCTCATCTCCAGCCCCTCGCGCACCGACCGCTCTGCCTCCTCCAGCTGCGCCTGCGCCGCGCGCAACAGGCCCAGCAGCACCAGGCTCTCCGCGACCTGCGGATGATCAGAACCGAAGAGCGACTTGCGCTCGCGCAGCGCCAAGCTCAGCAGCGAGTCCGCCTGATCCAATTTGCCCAACTTCTGATAAATGCTACCGAGCGTCTGATACAACTCAGCCTGAACGGCGGGTTCGCCATCCAGGCTCCGCGCTTCCTTCACGCCTCGGTCCAAGAGCGTTACCACGCGAAGGGAATCGGCCGGTCCGGCGGACTTATCGCCACCCTGAAATAGACTGAACATGAAGTGTTGGATGCGCTGCGTTCGGGCAGCCTCGGCCAGCGCCGCATTGCGCGCGATCGCCAAGCGGATGGTAAAGAAGGCAACGATGCCAACGACCACTGCGAACAATACAACCGCCGTGCTCACAGCCCGCCGATTGCGGGTGACGAACTTTCTCAGCCGGTAGCCCGCCGAGTCGCGCCGCGCCTCCAATGGCTCGCCCTTCAGGTAGTGATCGATGTCTCGAACCAGTGCCTCGACGGAGCGATATCTGCGCTGGGCATCCTTGTGCATCGCGGTCAGGCAGAGCACGTCGAGGTCGGCCCAGGCAGCCTTGCTGGTCGATGGGGCAACCCTGCCGGGCCCGGCCAGTCGCTGATTGACCAGCGACGGCCTCTCCGGCTCGTGCTCGAGCAGGATGGTCTCCGCCTCGCTCGGCGTCTTGCTCGACAAGTTATACGGAAGGCGTCCGGCGAGCAGCTCGTAAAGGATCATCCCCAACGAGTAGACGTCGGTGTGCACTCCAACCGGCTCGCCGCGAATCTCCTCCGGCGATGCGTAGGCAGGGGTCATCATTCGCAGCCCAGTCCGCGTCTGATCCACAGGGCGGTCAAGGCTCGGAAGTTGCTTGGAGATGCCAAAATCGAGGAGCCGGACGGAGCCATCGGGCTTCACCAGGATGTTGGAAGGCTTCAGGTCGCGGTGGATCACCGCATGCCGGTGCGCGTACTGGACGGCCTCGCATACCGAGCGAAATAACTCTAAACGCTCTTCGGTCGAGCACCGGTTCGCGCTGCAGTACTCGGTGAGCGGAATGCCTTCGACGTACTCCATGACGAACCAAGGCGTGCCGTCGGGCAAGGTGTCCGCATCGTAGAGTCGCGCGATGGAGGCATGGTTGAGCTGCGCCAGCGTCCGCTGTTCGCTGGCGAAGCGCTCGCGGCGAGCCGGGGAGAGCCATGCATCGCGCAATATTTTGATCGCCACCAAGTCATGAAGGTCTTCGCGTTCGGCAAGGTAAACCACGCCCATCCCGCCTTCGCCCAGGAGTCGCTGGATGCGGTACTTTCCGAATTGCTGCGAGGCGAATGAGGGGGAAGCCGCGGTATCCAGCATCTGACGGGCAACCTCCGCCATGCCGCGATCGAGCAGTGAGTTGCCTTTCGCGTCTTCCTCGAGCAGGGCCAACACGTCGGCGATCAGAGCCTGGTCGCCGCCGCAGGCCGAGCTCAAGAAGGTGCGCTGCTCAGACCCACGGAGGTCGACCGCTCCGTGGAAAAGACTCTGGATTCGCTCCCATCGCGCACTGTCCATCTTCTCGCTGTCCATCGTTGTTCCCCGGAGCTGATTGCTGAAGAACGAGCGTCAGTTTGCCTGGTGAAGCTGATGTGCCAGCCAGGCCCTGGCTGCCCGCCAGTCGCGGAATATCGTTGCTTCGGAAACCTCGAGCAGCTCGGCGGTCTGGGCGATGTCCAGACCGCCGAAGAATCGCCCCTCGACCATCATCGCTTGGCGAGGCTGAATCCTCGCCAGCTCATTCAGAGCGGCGTCCAGCGCCAGCAGGTCCTTTGCGTACCTCGCCGCCTCGTCCCGTGCGTCGTCAAAGGTGATGGTGATCGGAGCCCCTCTTCCCCTCTTCAGCGCGTTCCGACGGCGGGCCGCCTCGATCAAAACCTGGCGCATTGCGCGTGCGGCGATCCGCTTGAAGTGCAGCAGCGACGTGGCGGCAAAGCGCGGCGAGCTGGCCAGCTTCACCCAAGCCTCATTGACCAGGGCGGTGGGATTGAGCGTGGCGCTCCGATCACCTCCCAGGACGGTGGACGCCAAGCGCCGCAACTCCTCGTAAGCCACGGTAAAAAGCTCGTCGACCCGCTTTTGCTCGGGCGACTCACCCCGCTTCGCGCGCTCCCCTCCGCGTGCCATTCAAACTCTCTGACGTCGGATGACAGTTTTCCAGCTGGTCAACGCAATGCGAAGCAAAAAAGCCACGCTCCGAGGGCCCCGTCTGGGGGCCTGCCAAATGGTTGGTATCACTGGGGAATGCACCGATGCAACTTTCGACGAAGTCCCTCACCAGAGGCGTGGCGGGCGGCAGTGCCGGCGACCGGTGGCTCAACGAGCACTCTTCACATCACCAATGGGCTGAAAGACGTTTAACCTCGAGGAGAGCGTTATGAAATGGAATGCGGGAAAAATTCTATGCCTGGTAATCCTTGCCTTTAGCTTTTCAGGACACG
>DATFTC010000296.1:0-11055 GCA_035262305.1 Myxococcaceae bacterium
CATTCTACCCTTGCGCCCTTCGAGGACCCCGCGCGAGCCGCCCACCCCGGCCAGGCCGGGGGTAGAATAGAACCTTCATTCTACCCTTGGGCTCTCCGGGTACCCCGCCCGAGCCGCCCACCCGGCCAGGTCGGGGGTAGAATAGAACCTTCATTCTACCCTTGCGCCCTTCGAGGACCCCGCCCGAGCCGCCCACCCTGGCCAGGTCGGGGCAGAGTGAAACTTTCATTCTACCCTTGCGCCCTCCGAGGACCCCGCCCGAGCCGCCCACCCCGGCCAGGCCGGGGGTAGAATAGAACCTTCATTCTACCCTTGAGCCCTTCGAGGACCCCGCCCGAGCCGCCGCACCTCGGCCAGGCCGGGGGTAGAATAGAACCTTCATTCTACCCTTGGGCTCTCCGGGTACCCCGCCCCGCCGCAGAAATGCGCGATCGCGGCTTCCAGAATCTCCTCAGCGCGAACGAGCTCATCGATTGGCACGAACTCGCCGGTGCGATGCGCGAACTGAATGTTCCCGGGGCCGAAGACCACCGTCTCGGCGCCGAGCGCGCGGAGGTGACCGGCTTCGGTTCCGAACGGCACCGTGGTCGCCCGTTTTCCGCTCTGGCCGGCGATGAATCGAACAATCGGTGAGTCATCAGAGCTTTGGGCGCCGCCATCTTGCCTGATGAGCTCGAGGCGGGCCGAAAAGTCCGGCTCTTCTGCTTTCAATGCTTCGCGAATTTCTTCGAGCTTGCCGAGCACGCGTTGTGGACCTTGGCCGGGGATTGGGCGCCACTCGACGAAAAATCGGCAGCTGCCCGGAATGATGTTCTTCGCCTTGCCGCCGGAGATCGTGCCGACGTTGACGGTGGTGAACGGCGGCTCGAAATCGGGATCCGTTTCGCTGCGAAGCTCGCGTGCAAGCTCCTCCACTCTCTGGATGAATCGAGCGGCGCGGTAGATCGCCGAGGCGCCGCTGTCGGGGTATGCGCTGTGGCCCTCCCTGCCCGCGACTTCGATCTCCGCCAGACAGTAACCCTTATTTGCCCGAACCGGAGCAAGTGAAGTGGGTTCGCCGACGATGGCGTAACGCGCGCGTCCCAGACCTGCTTCGGCGAGCTGCTTCGCACCGGCGCATCCAAGCTCCTCATCGGCGGTGAAAATCAACGCCAGCGGCGCGCGTGGCTCAACCCGGCTCGCCGCGGTGAGTGCCGCGGCGATAAACGCCTTCGTATCGCAGGCGCCTCGCCCGTAGAGCCGACCGCCTCGTTCCTGGAGGACGAGAGCTTCTTTCCAGTCGGCGTCGTACGGCACGCAGTCGGTGTGGCCAACCAGCGCCAGCTCGGCTCTTTGATTCGGATCGCCGTGCTTGACGCCGATCAGGTTCGTCTTCTGGACGCCGGCGGCATCGCGATAGGTCTGGCTCCTCAGCGCGAAACCGCCGGCCTTGAGCCGGCCCTGGAGAAACTCGATGATGCGATCATTTGATTCGCTCGAAGTCGAGTCGATGGCGACCAACTCAGCCAGCGTAGATTTCAGTGAATCCAGGACGTCTCTCACGAGAAGATCTTCCGGCAAAGCGCTGCGAATTGGCGCTCGCTTTGAATCGCCAGCGGATGCTCGCCATCCTGGACGATGAGCTTTCCGGCCACGGCGACGTCTCGAACTGCTCCTCTTTCCATGCCGAAGACGATCGCTTCGAGCAGGTTATCCTCGGTCGTGCCCGCCAGCGAAGGGTGTCCCAGATCGACGGTGAAGAAGTCCGCCCGCGCGCCAACCCGCAGCTCGCCATCACCCAGGCCCAGCGCGCGCGAGCCGTTCGCAGTGGCGCAGGTGAAGAGTCTGGCGGCGAGGCTGTTCGGATCACCACTGACGAAGTCCAACACGGCGCGCTTCTGGCGAACGAGGCGGAGATGTTCTTCCAAAAGCTTCGCCTCGTCCATCAAATCGATCTCCGCCTGGCTGTCAGAGCCAAGAGACATCGGGACGCCGGACGCCATCAACTCATCCGCGGGAACGACGCCGTCGCCGAGATTCCTCTCTGTCGAGGGGCAAGCACAAACCGCAGCACCCGAGCGGCCGAGCAACTCGACTTCGCGCCCATCGAGGTGAATCGCGTGAATGGCGGTGAAGCGCTTGCCGAGGAGACCCAGCTCATGCAGCAGCTCGACCGGCCTGCGGCCATATTCGTCGAGGCAGGCCTCCACCTCGGCCGGCTGCTCCGCGACGTGCATGTGAATGGTGCGCCCGCGGGTTTCTCTCAACCGTTGGAGCCAGGAACGGGGGACGGCTCTCACGCTGTGCGGTGCAAGTCCAACGGCTGTGCACGGATCGCCGGTGAGATCCGCGGCGAGCTCCTCCGCCGCGTGAAGGAACTGCTCCACGTCGGGCTCGATGAAGCGGCGCTGCTTCGGATCCTCCGGTCGCCGGTGACCCGCTCGTGCGTAGCCGACGTGCAAGAGAACAATCCTCAGGCCCACATCGCGCGCCGCTTGGATGACGCGCTTCGCCAGCTCGTTCCGATCGGCGTACTCGCGCCCAGCCGGGTCGCGGTGAAGGTAGTGGAACTCGCCCACCGCGGTGATTCCCGACTGCGCCATTTCCAAGAATGCCTGGCGCGACGCAACGTAAAGCTCCTCGGGACCGAGAGCGGAGGCGACTTGGTACATGCGCTCGCGCCACGTCCAGAACGTGTCCGACTGCTGGCTGGAGGCGCGGAACTCGGTGCGGCCGCGGAGCAGCCTCTGAAACGCGTGCGAGTGCACGTTGACCTGACCTGGCAGCAGCACCCGGCCGGGCAGATGAATCGGCCGGGCCGTCTTCGGCACCGGGCTTAGCTTGCCGATTCGGCCGTCCGACGTGACGGTGAGGCCCAGATCGGACCGAAACTTCCCCTCGGTGAATAGAAACTCCGGCTTGAACAGCGTCGCTTCCACCCGCGGATTGCCCCCTGGCCGCGCGGCAACTGCGCGCTTACCTTCAACAGCGTACGACACCTTCGATGGAGGTTAAATATGCCGGGTGGAAAACACTTAAGAGGCGTCGGAAGCAAAGAGCAGCGCCAGTACGAGCACATCAAAAGGAGCGCGCAGCGGTCTGGACGCTATGGAAAGCGGGCGACCGAAGTCGCGGCGCGCACGGTGATGAAGCAGCACAAGCGGAAGGGCCACAAGAAGGGGCGCTGAACCCTTACGACCAGGAGAGTGGCGGCCGCGTTTGGACGAAGCGGTCGATCGCCACGCGGTGCTGCGCCGGGATCTCGAGCGGCTTGATGCCGATCCCGCTGGCAACTCGTCCGCCGAACGAGCTGTGAGATCGCTGCCACGCCACTTCACCGGTGAGCGTGATTCTGGCGTTGCCCATCAGCTCGAGGTGGATCTGCACCTTGTGCCCGACCGGCAACAGCACCGAGGTGGGGACGAAAACGCCCAGTCGATTGTCTTTCCCGACGTAAAAATTCCCCTTGCTAAAGAGGTCGATCTTCACCTCCATCACCTGGACATCGCTGGCGTACTTTTGCCCGAGCACCTCGTCGATGATCGCGCGGACATCTACCCTCGATTCGGACCCGAGTGTGACGCCCAGTGGCTTGGCGCCTGCTTCGAGGAGCTCATCCCGGCGAACGACTAGGTCGGGATTGAGATGGGCCTTGATTATGCTCGGATCTTCGGACGTCGAGACCGCGACCTTCAGCGGCCGTCGCGCTTTGAGGGAGCGGATGAGGACCATCAGCGCCGAGTGCTTGATGCCCGGAAGCTCCGCGTCCAGCAGCAGGAAGTCCGGGTTCGACAGCTCCAGCAGGTCCGGAGTCAGGCCGACGACCGTGGAGAGGGCTTCGACCACGAAGCCGCTTTGGCTCAGCTCCCCGGTGAGCCTCGAGAGCAGTAGTGGATCGCGATCCACCAGGACTGCCCGCTGAAGGGGCACGTTAGGCGCTCCCGAACGTCAGCGCCCTCTCGAGGTCCGCTCGATGGGTTGCAACCCGCTTGGCCGTTTCCGCGTTGATCACACCCGTCTGGTACAGCTGCAGCAGGTGCTGATCGAACGTCTGCATCTTCACGTCGTCGTGCGCCTTCTCCATCAGCACGGGCAACGTGTCGGTCCTGGCCGGATCCCGAATCGCCTCCTGAACGGACCGAGTGACGAGAAGGACTTCGACCGCCGGGATCAACATCGACCCGTCCTGCTTCGGAACCAAGCGCAGGGAGAGGATCGCCTTCAGGTTGTCCGCCAGCCGATGGCGGACGGAGAGTTGCTCCTCGGGGGAAAAAATTCCGACGAAGCGGCCGATCGTCCGCGAAACGTCCGGCGTGTGCAGCGAGGAAATCACCAGGTGGCCCGTCTCCGCCGCTTTGAGGCAGGTGTCCGCCGTCTCGTAGTCGCGAAGCTCGCCGACCATCACCACATCGGGATCCTGGCGCAGCGCCGCGCGCAGGGCGGTGGCAAAGGAGTCGGTGTCGGCTCCCACCTCCCGCTGGATCACCACCGACTTTTCGGGCGCCAGCGTGTATTCGATCGGGTCCTCGATCATCACGATGTGAGCGCGCTCGGTCTTGTTCATGTGATCCAGGATCGAGGCAATGGTGGTGGACTTGCCATTGCCGGTGGCGCCGGTGACCAGGATGAGGCCGCTTCGCGCCTGGGCGATCGACGCCACCACGGGCGGGAGGTTCAGCGCGGAGATGCTTGGCACTTCGAAGGGAATGACCCGCAAGACGAGGCCGACCGAGCCCCGCTGGCGGAAGATGCTGGCCCTGAATCGGGCCACGCCCGGAATTCCGAAGCCCCGATCGACGTCGTGGCGGTTGCCCTGCATGAAGGGATCGTTCTTGCTCAGAATCTGCTGCGCCAACATCAGCGTCTCGTTCGGCGTCAGTCGATCCAGCTTGGCGGCAAAAAGCTCGCCGCGAATCCGGTACGAGGGCGGATACCCAGCTTCGAGGTGAATATCGCTCGCGCCTTTCTTCACACCCACCCCGAGAAGTCCGAGGAGTTGCTCAATCGTCATTCATTCTCCCGAATCGGTCGGAACAGCGGAGCAAGCGCGCGGCGCACCCCTGGCTGTTGCCTCAGCTTAAATCGAATAGACTTGGACGTCACCGTCATGGCTGCCCGGCGCCCGCCCCTCGAAATCGCTCAGCAGCACGAAAAGAAGGGCAACCTGGCCAAGGCTGCGGAGGCGTACTCCGAATACCTATCGAGCAAGCCGAACGATGCCAGGGTCCTCTTGCGATTGGCGGAGATCCGCGAGCGTCTCGGCCAGGCCGCCTTGGCCGCCGATGCATTTCACCAGCTCGGCGTTTTGCACGCGAAGGATGGAATGGAGTCCAAGGCGACGGCGATGCTTCGGCGCGCGCTCAAGCTGATGCCGTCGCACCTGACCAGCGTGCAGCTGATGGCCGACGTCTTGGCCAGGGCGGGGAAGACGCGGGACGCGCTGGATACACTTGCAGCGGGCAGTCAAACCGCGGCCGCAGCGGGCGACGTGCGAACCCGCTTGAAGATGCTGGAGCGGGCCGCCCATCTCGACCCTGGGGTGAGCTCGAAGCTCGCCTATGCCCAAGCGCTGGTCGAAAGCGGAAAGAATGCCGAAGCCTTTGACGTGCTTCGGCAGGCCGCGGATCAATTGGATCAACAAGACGCGCCGATGGAACGCTTGCAGGTGCTGGAGCGTCTGTTGCGGGTCTCCTCCGGCGATTCGAAAATCGCGCTGGAGGCTGCCAACGCCGCGGTCGCCCTGAGGGACTATCGCCGCGCGCTGATCAACCTGAGAATCGCGCTGGAACAAAATCCGGACGACGTCGATCTGATCTCGCTCACCGCGACAGTGCTCAACGCAATGGGTGAAGACGCTCGCGCGCTGCTCATCTTTCGCGAAGCGGCGCGGATGTATGGACGCGTCGGGCGCACCGGCGATGCGAAGAACAATTGGGGGTCGGTGCTGCGCTTGAGCCCGGGGGACCCCGAGGCCCATGCGGCGATGGGTACCAAATACGTCCCCCAAGCTCGACCATCTCCGCGGCCGCTCGGACCGCTGGCGGGAATTGAGCTCAGCGAATTGAACGCTGCGCTCTCTGCCCTGGACGAGCGCAGCTCGACCGACGCTCCGCCGGTGATCACCGGCAACGAGCTGGAAATCAGCCTCGACGAGCTGGACATCGACCTGGTGATCGAGATCGACGAGGGCCACTCGGGCTCGTGAACCAGCGGACGGTTGTCCCCGTCCCAGAAGACAACCGAGCGAAGTCGGATTATCACCACCCTCGATGGCCGCCAAAAGCCGGCGCAAGAGCGCGCTTCGCGGGCCGCATCCAAGCCCCGAGGCGTTGCTGAAAAGAGTGTGGCCGCCGATGCTGGCCACGCTCTCCAAACCGTCCGCGGTGACCGAGGGCACCTATGTCTACGAGGTGAAGTACGACGGCTATCGCGGGCTCGCAGCGCTCTCCGGCGGCCGGCTGGCCTTCTTGACCCGAAACGGCCTCGACCTTTCGTCGCGGTTTCCGGAGATCGCGTCGGCGCTCTCGCAGATCTCGGTCGGCGAAGCGGTGATCGACGGCGAAGTCGTCGCCACCGACGCGAAGGGAATCTCGCACTTCCAGCAGCTGATGGCCGCCGGCGCAGCGCACTCCTTCGCGGTGTTCGATCTGCTCTGGCTCGAAGGTGAAGACCTGCGGCCGCGCCCCTTGGAGGAGCGCCGGCAGCTGCTGGAGTCGCTGCTCGCGGGCGCGCCGCCGCTGATTCACCTCGCAGAGCGCCTTCACGGTTCGGTAGCGGAGGTGGTTGCAGAGGCGAAGCGCCGCGGCCTGGAGGGCGCGGTGGCGAAGGCGAAGAGCTCGCCGTACTCGGGCCGACGGTCGAGCGACTGGCTCAAGCTCAAGGTGACTCAGTCGCAGGAGGTGGCGATCATCGGATTCACCCCCATCTCGAACGGCGCCGCCGAGATCGGCGCGCTTAACGTGGCCGTCTACAACGGCAAGCAGTTCGAATACGCCGGCAAAGTGGGCACCGGGTTCACGTTGCAGATGCGCAGCCGCTTGCTCAAGATGCTGGAGAAAGACCGAACGGCGACGCCCGCCGCCCCCGATGCACCTCGGGCGCGCGACGCGATTTGGGTCAAGCCCAAGTATGTGGCGCAAGTCGCGTTCACCGAGTGGACGCGCGATGGCAAGCTTCGACACCCGTCATTTCAGGGACTGCGCGAGGACAAGAAACCGCAGGAGACCACGCGGGAGCTTCCCCAGGAGGTCGCAGGCGAACACCGGGCTCCGCCGAGCCTTGCGAGGCGCTCTGCCGCCGAGCGCTCGGAATCGGGGGCTGCCGGCCGCTCGGTGCCGCCGGTGGTCCTCACGCACCGGGACCGGGTGATTTTTCCGAAGAGCAAGCTGACGAAGCAGGACGTCTTTCGGTACTACCAGAGCGTCGCGCCGGCGATGGTGCCTGCGCTCGGCGGGCGTCCGCTCACGCTCCAACAGTGGCCGAAGGGAATCGCCGGCCAGGGATTCTTCCGGCAGAACATCCAGGGCGCGCCGAAGTGGGCCACCACGGTGGAAATCGAGCACGAGCGGCGCAAGGTGCGCCACCTGATCGCCGATCGACCTGAGACCCTCGAATGGCTCGCCAATCAGTCGGCGCTTACGCTGCACATGTGGTCGAGCCGCCTGCCCCACCTGAGCGAGCCGGATTGGGTGGTGTTCGATTTGGACCCAGGTGAAAACGGGTGGGAGGATTTGATCCGCGTGGCGATCGCGCTGCGCGGCATGCTGGAGCACCTCGGGCTTCAAAGCCTTCCCAAGACTTCCGGCAAGCGCGGCATGCACGTCCTGGTTCCAATCGCCCCGGGACACACGCACGCGGACGCGCTGAATTTCGCCGTCGCGGTCGCGCGAACGCTCGAACAAGGCATGCCTCAGATCGCCACCACCGAACGGAGCATCCGCGACCGGCGCGGCCGGCTGTACGTGGATGCTCTTCAGAACGGGATGGGCAAAACCTTGGTGGCCCCGTACTCCATCCGCGCTCTGGAAGGCGCGCCGGTTTCCACCCCGTTGAAGTGGCAAGAGGTCACGCCGAAGCTCAATCCGATCGACTTCAACTTGAAGACGGTGCCCGCGCGGATCGAAGACGTCGGAGATCTCTTTGCGATTGCGCTGAGCGGCCGCCAGCGCCTGCCCCGAGCGTAGGATCCCTCGACTGCGCGGCCGGCGCCGCTGCGCTCGGGATGAATGGGGGGGCGACTTCGCTCGGGATGCACCCAATGGTATGACGCGCGACGTGCGCGAGACCACCGTAACGCCGATCACTACGAGCTCCGATCGGCCGTTCTATATTTTCAACGCGCTGCTGTCGTTCGTCGCTCTCTCGTTTCTCGCGTACATCCTGGTGATTCGCCGCGGCGGGGGTGCGGCCTCTTCGCAGCTTCAATTCTTGCCCGCGGTGAACGCTTCCCTCAACGCCACTGCGGCAACGTTTCTCTGCGCCGGATATGCAGCGATTCGAAGCGGAGCACCGCGGCTGCACAAGTACTGCATGGTTTCCGCCTTCGCCGCGTCGTCGCTCTTCCTCCTCTCCTACCTGACGTACCACTTCGTGCACGGCGATACGAAGTTCCAGGGCAGCGGCCCGGCCCGAGCGGTGTACTACGCAATTCTGGGCACCCACGTATTGCTTTCGATGCTGATCGTTCCAATGGCGCTCACCACGCTCTACTTCGCGGGCCGCAGTGCATTCGCCAGACACCGGAAAATCGCGCGGCTGACGCTGCCCATCTGGCTCTACGTCTCAGTGACCGGCGTGGTGATTTTCTTCATGCTGCGCGGCAGCGCCGGCGCAGCTCACTGAAGATTCTTCAGCGCCTTTTCAAACTCGCGCAGCGCATCGTCGTCGAACAGCACGAACCTGACGAGCTTCATCTTCGGGTGATTCGCGAGCGCGTCGCGGACCGCGCCGAGCGCAATCGGAGCTGCTTGCTCGAGCGGATATCCGTACGCGCCGGTGCTGATCGCAGGAAACGCAATGGACTCGCAGCCGGCTTCCGCGGCGAGGCGGAGCGATATTCGGTGAGCGGACGCGAGCAGCGCTGCTTCCTTCGCGCGGTCCCTGCCGTAGCGCGGCCCGACTGCGTGCACCACGTAGCGCGCTTTGAGTCTTCCGCCGCCGGTGATGACCGCTTCTCCTGCGGGGCAGCGGCCTTGCCGAGTCACGATCGCCTTGCATTCCTCGAGAATGGACGGCCCACCAGCTCGGTGGATGGCGCCATCGACGCCGCCGCCGCCCATCAGCCCGGAGTTGGCAGCATTGACGATTGCGTCCAACTCCTGCTTCGTGATGTCGCCCTGAGCGAGCTCGATCACCCCCGTGCCGATCCGAAGCATCGCCGCCATCGCGCCTCCAGAGGTCCAAGATCTTAGACCTGGGATGATGCCGAACAAGAGCTCGATAGCAGATCCCCGAAGCAGCCTGCGAGCGCTGTGCTAAGCAACTGTCCGGGAGGGTTCGAGCCGATGAAAACCACTCGACGTTCCTTCGTGACCGCGGCGGGAGCACTGTCTGCGTCGATGCTCGGCTGCATCGGCCGCGGCGCCGCGTTAGCGGATGCTCCAGCCGCCGGTGCGCCCGACAGCGGCATGCGCCTCGACGCCGGCGGGCGGCCCGACGCCGGAGAGGCCGCGCAGTCGCCGGGAGCGATCGCTCAGCTCGCACGCGAACGATACGGGAAATTCCTTGACGACCAACAACTCAAGCTGCTCGACGCGAAGCTGAGCGACATCGAGGGTCGCAGCAAAAGATTGCACGCATTCAAGCTAAAAAACGGCGACGAGCCCGCCAGCGAGTTCCGCCCGGTGCGGCCGTGATCCCGGACCCCGAGCTGCTTTTTACGCCCATTCGAGAGCTCGCGGCGCAGATCCGATCTCGGCGCCTTTCGCCGGTGAAGCTGGTCGAGGTGTCCCTGCAGCGCCTCCAATCGTACGGGCCGCAGCTCAATGCCGTCGTCACCATCGCGGGCAAGCAGGTCCTCGATCAGGCTCGGAATGCCGAGCAGGAGATCGCACGCGGTCGCTACCGCGGGTTGCTGCACGGAATCCCGTTTGGAGCAAAGGACCTGCTGGCGACCAAGGGCATGCCCACGACCTGGGGCGCAGCGCCCTACCAAAATCAGAGCTTCGACTACGATGCGACGGTGATTCGAAAGCTCGCGGATGCAGGCGCCATCCTGGTCGCCAAGCTCTCGATGGTCGAGCTGGCCGGCGGGATGGGCTATCGGAACGCGGACGCCTCGTTCAACGGACCGGGCATCAATCCCTGGAATCCCGACTATTGGAGCGGCGGCTCCTCCAGCGGCCCGGGCTCCGCGGTGGGCGCCGGGCTGGTTTCCTTCGCCATCGGCTCCGAGACGGTCGGCTCCATTCTGACTCCATCGTCCTTCTGCGGAATCACCGGCCTGCGGCCCACGTATGGCCGAGTCAGCCGCCACGGTGCGATGGCGCTGTGCTGGACGTTGGACAAGCTGGGCCCGATGGCCCGCAGCGCGGATGATTGTGCGATTGTCCTCGCGGCGATCGAAGGCGCTGATCCCGAAGATCCGACCACTCTCCCACGACCGGCTCGACAAGCGCCGGCAGCGCGGTCGCGATTGAGAATCGCGGTTCCCAAGGGAGCGGCGGATTTCGTACTGCCTGAGGTCGCGCGCAACTTCAACCAGTCGACGGAGGTGCTGGCGAGCCTGGCTGACGTCGCTTTCAACGTGGTGCTGCCCGATTTTCCGTACGGACCCGTTGCCTCGACGATCGTCGACGCCGAGGGAGCGAGCGCCTTTTACGAGTTGATTGAATCGGGCGGCTTGCGACAGCTCCGCGCCGAAGCGGATCGCGTCGGCGGCTATGGCGGAGCGTTGGTCCGCGCGGTCGATTATCTGCAGGCGCAACGGATTCGCGAGAGGATGCGCAAG
Organism: Myxococcaceae bacterium; assembly: GCA_035262305.1. GTDB lineage: Bacteria > Myxococcota > Myxococcia > Myxococcales > Myxococcaceae > DATFTC01. Next base: position 10,928 of record DATFTC010000296.1, read on the forward strand.
CCGTTCGAGGAATTGTTTCAACGCTACGACGTCATCGCTGCACCCTCTCGAGGCACCGTCGCGCTTCCGCTCGGGATCGATTTCAACAAAGCGTATCCGGAGCTGCAAAGCACCCCGAAGGACTTCGT
>DATFTC010000297.1:0-2073 GCA_035262305.1 Myxococcaceae bacterium
TACGGCCATCGTCGTTGGCGCTCTCCTTCTGATTCCCTCCCTCCGCTTCGATGGAGAGCTGCGTAACCTGGATGCCGAGCGGCCGGAGGTCATGGCGGAATACCAGCAGGTCATGGATCGCTTCGGGCTCAGCGCATCTGACTCCTTGGTGATTGCGCGGGGGCGTTCCCAACAAGAAGCCCTGGCCATCAACGATGAGGTGACTGAACTGCTTTCGTCGATAGAGCATCGAGGGCTTGCCTCGGGCATCCGTAGCATCGGCTCTTTCTTGCCGGCCGTTGCTACGCAGCAGCGTCGCGCCCGGAGTCTCAACGCACTCGATCTCGAACAGGCGCGTGCTGATCTGTTTGAGCCGACCGCAACCAAGGCCGGTTTTTCCCCGGCCGCGTTTGCCGAGTTCTGGGACGAGGTGGAGTCCATTCGCCGGGAAAAGATAGAGCCGCTCAAGCCCGCGGACTTCGAAAAGACTTCCCTTCAGTCACTGCTCACCAGGCTGTTGCGTTGTTCTGCGGACGAGTGCATCGCCGTGACGTCTTTCGTCCCCAACGGTTCCGAAGCTTTGAGACTCATTTCGCGGTCGCTCCCGACGGGCGCTGTTCTACTGGATTCAGGAGCCGTGGCCGCGGAAACGATTGCCCAACTTCCGCGGCAGCTCGCAATTCTCAGCGGAGTTGGCCTCTTGGTGAACATCGTCATCCTCGCCGCCGCCTACCGATCGATGCGGTTCGCCATACTCGCTTGCCTTCCTTGCTGCTTGGGTCTTCTTGGAACGCTGGGCATCTTGGCAGCCGCGCGTGTGCCACTGAACCTCGTCTCGGCGAGCGCGCTGGTCCTCGTCCTCGGCTGTGGCGTGGACTACGGAATCTTCGTTCTCCAGGAAGTTGCCGGTCCAAGTCCGAATACAGCCGTGGGATCAACCGGGGTGTTGCTCGCATCGTTCAGCACTCTCGCGGGGTTCGGCACGTTGGTGCTCGCGTCTCATCGAGCGCTCCAGTCACTCGGTTTCGCCGTTGGCATTGGAGTGGCGGCGAGTGCGGCCGCCTCCATATTTGTCCTGCCCGGGCTCTACCAGGGCTTGTTGTCACGAAGAGCATCGGCACCCGCCGGAGCTGAGAAGTGAGCTTCGGCTGGAGATCGAACGTCGTGCTGGTGGCGTTTGCATTCAGCTGTTCACGCCCTGATGCAGTGCTCCCCGATCGCTCGGCAGCGGCACCCCAAACAGCAGCGGCGGCCGAGGCGGCTCTGGCGCTCCTGCAAGCCAAGGAGCCGGAGAGTTTCAAGATGGTTCATCAGGTCGCGGCGCGATACCAGGATCAGACTTGGCTCATGACTGGCTATCTGCTCGGCCGAAAGGATGGCTCGTTTCGCGTCTCAGCGGCGGCCGCGGTAGGGCCCCGGCTCTTCGACGTGGCCAAGGTGGACGGGAAATGGGAGGCGCAAGTTCACCTGGCGCCGCTCGCGGAGCGCTTGGATCCAAAGCACGTCGGTCTGTCTGTGGAGCGCATTTATTTTCTGGGCGCCTCGGGTCCGCTGCAGAGGCAAGGAGGATACTGGCTATCGCGCTCCGCGATTTCGTCGGATGAAGAGATCGACGCGGTCGAAGTTTGGCGCGATGGCGAAACGCTGGCGATCTTGCACAAGCGTTTCCTCAAAAATGGTAAACTAATTTATGACATCAAATACGAACAACTGGAGAAAGTTGAGAGTCATTGGCTGGCACGCCGCGTTCGACTGGTGAGCAGTTACGGATTCTCACTCGACTTTGAAGTCACCGACTACAATCCCAGGTTTCCGATCGCGGACGACAAGCTGCATGTCTACAGGACAGCTCGGGTCAGGCCCGAGCGGGAATCCGGTTGAGCGACCTTTTGCGGTGGCTTCGTCCAGCGCTTGGTTGAGCGTCTCCGGTAGTTCTTCGGATTACTATTGCGGTAGACCAATCATCAGTGACGTGTTCACGCCGCCGAACGCAAAGTTGTTTGAGACAAGGCGGCGTATCGGACGTTCCTGAACCTCTTGAACATGCTGAATTCCGCCACAAGCTGGATCGACATCGTCCAGATTGAGCGTGGG
>DATFTC010000298.1:0-7553 GCA_035262305.1 Myxococcaceae bacterium
AGCCGATGGTGATCTCGCTGCCTTTGTAACTGACCTCCACGTCGTCCTTCGCCTCGCCCAGGTCCGGATTGCTCGAGGTGATGCGAACTACATTTTCGGCCAGGGCCACCTTCACCGCGTTCGACTTGTCCACCGAGAGCAGGGAGATTCGGCGCAGTGCGTCGAGAAATTTGCTCCGCCCGAGCGTGATGGTTCGCTCCGCCTCTTGCGGAATCACGCGCTGGTACTCAGGGAATTGGCCGTCAATCAGCCGCATGACCATCGTCAATCCCTGTTTCTTAAACAGCGCAGAGTTCTCGGCAAACCCAAGGTGACACTCGGCCTCTGGCGCCTCGTCCAGCAGTCGCTTGAGCTCAAAGAGGCCCTTGCGCGGAATGATCACCCCGCTCTTGAGTTTGAAGTCGCCGGCGAGCTCGCGTTCTACGAGGGCGAGTCGATGGCCATCGGTCGCGACCATTCTGGTCTTGCCCTGCTGGCGCGGCTCGAAAAACACCCCATTGAGGATGTAACGCGTCTCGTCGCTCGAGATGGCGAACGACGTCTTACGAATCATCTCCAAGAGCGTCGCTCCGTTCAACCCAACCAAAGGAGCGTTCTCTTCTTTCGGCAGCTTCGGGTATTCTTCCGCCGCCGTTCCGACGAGTTTGAAGTGCGCAGTGCCGCTGTGGAGCTCGAGGTAATTGTTGGGCAGCTTCTTCAGCGTGACCTGCTGCTCGGGAACGCTCTGAACGATGTCGAACAGGTACTTTGCCGAGACGGTGAGGCCGCCGGGCTTGAGGACTTCCCCCGAGTGCTCCGAGACGATGCCGACGTCCAGGTCGAAAGCGGTCACCTGGACCCCCGTCTTCGTCGCGTTAAGCAGCACGTTCGCCAGGATTGGCATCGTCGTCTTACGCTCGACGATGCCCTGGGCGCGGTAGAGCGCCTTTCTTAGCTCTTCGGCGGCGATTCGAAATTCCATCGGCAGACCCCGTCTCGGCGAACGCCAGCGATGTAGCCTGTGAACTCGATCCAGTCAACGCGCTCGGAAGGAGCTATCTTCACTTCGCCGGACGTTCGCATGCTTGCCCAAGCCAAAGGCGCTGAATGCGTTGCGGAGGACCCTCGATCGGGCGACTCGGTGACGTTGCTGGACGGGGGAGCGCGGGCATTCCCGCGCATGCTCGACGCCATTCGAAATGCCTGCAGCTCAGTTCACCTGGAAGTCTACTCATTTGCGCTCGATGCCATCGGCCGGACGTTCATCGGTGCTTTGGTCGGTGCCGCCGGCCGAGGAGTGGCGGTTTCAGTGGTAATCGACGGTTGGGGTTCGCTGCGGAGCGGGCGGTCGATAGCCGCGAAGCTGAAGGAGGCTGGCTGTGAGGTCGTCCTGTTCAATCCGTTGAGGTCATTGCTTGCCGGACGGCTGAGGCGAAATCACCGAAAGCTATTGCTCGTGGACTGCAAGGTGGCGTTCGTTGGCGGCATTAACATCGCCGACGAATACTCCGACGGCGAGCGGACCGGCTGGGCCGATCTTGCTTTGGAGGTACGCGGACCCGCTGCGCTTCGGTTGCACGACTCTCTGCGTCGAATCAAGCAGCCGCATGCACCGGCCACCGGAGTGAGAATCTTCCTCTCCGGCTGGGGAGGCGGGCGTAAGCTACTCAAGCGCTATCTTCGCGCGTTCCGAGCTGCATCGAATCACCTGTTGCTGGCGCACTCCTACTTCTTGCCCAACCGCCGCGTGGTTCGCTCCCTGCTTGCCGCCGCCAGAAGGGGCGTGCGAGTTACTCTGTTATTGGCAGGACGTAGCGACGTGCCGCTAGCCCGCGCAGCAACCGTGCGTCTTTATCAAAAGTTTCTCCAGGCGGGCATCGAGCTGTACGAGTGGAACCAGTCGATCCTGCACGCTAAAGCAGCCGCGGTGGATGAGCGAATCTTCCTCGTCGGCAGTTTCAATCTCGATCCGCTCTCGCTAGCGAACCTAGAGGCACTGGTGGAGATCCATGACTCTGGTACTGTGAAAGCGGGCAAACAGTGGATCGAGGCCAAAATCGCCCGTTCACTTCGGGTGGATCCAAGCCTTTTTGCCAGGCCACGGCTCAAGCGGTGGATTACAGACGTCATCGGTTTGTGGGCGGCCAGGTTAGCTGAATGGGTTGCACGGATCGTGGCTAAAAGCGGCCGCCCTGGCAACCGCGCAAGTTGACGGCAAGCGCGCTGACCCGTACACAGCATCGTGATGCTCATCGTCTTCGCAACGTTTGCAATCGTCGGTCTCGTTGCATTTGCACTCTGGCACTCGCAGCGTGGGGAATCCGCGCCAGTTGCCGGCGAAGGAAACGCCTTCAGCGCTTACTATGGAAAGGGTCGTTTCGAGCCCGGCCGCTCCCCGCCCTGTCGCACCTGCCAACGCCGCGGTTGCATCGGTGCGGGGGCATGCCGCTGCGCATGCCACCGAGTAAAGAAGCCTGGTTGATTCACCCGCGTCAAGCGGGGCAACGTGCAATGCTTGCGTGCGCCGCTTGCCACCCCAGGCTATTTTCACTATGCGAAGCTTAATCTCAGGCACCACCCTACCCATCCGATGCGCGAACACCGACGATTGATCCCAGCCTTTTGCCCGCTAGGCGCCGTAGTTTTGGCAGCCTGTGCATCACTGCCGCGGCCACTGCCAGCAGACCTCCCTACGGCGCAGGCGCATTACCCCACAGCGACTCTCCAGTCGCTGGAGGCGGGACGACGGGCCTTTGTGGAGAACTGCTCGGGCTGCCACGCACTTCCCCGCCCGGAGAGGAAGACCCCCAGTGAATGGCCTCAGATCGTGGATGAAATGGCCGTCGAGGCGAAACTGGACGTGGTAGAGAGCGAGCTCATTGCACAGTTTCTGGTCACGATGAGTGATCGAGCGGCTTCTCGGCAAGGCAGTCGGTGAAGCCCAAGTTTGTAGGGGCAGTACGACTCCTACATATGATCATTTAAAAGATTGATCCGTAGCGTCATCGAGGTAGTCAGTGCTGAGTTGTTGCCAACTCAGCAAGTGCCTCTGGCGACAAGCGAATATCTGCAGCTCAGCTGTGGGTTTCTTTCGACGACCGTTCTGCTCTTCCACAGGTGGCATGCTGACCCGAGCGGTTGTGCACAAGATTGTCATGTGTTTGTCACCGGTACTTGACAATTCTCGGGCGGCCGGCGAATGCAAGTGGGCATCCGAGTTTAGGGAGCGCCGAGCTTACTCTCCAGCTCTAGTAGCTCCCGATTGGCGCTCGTCTCTGCCTCGCGTAGCTTCTCGACCTTGCGCACTGCCGAGATGACGGTCGAGTGATCCTTATTGAAGCGCCCAGCTATCTCCGGGAACGAGCTCTTTGTTAGCTTGCGGCACAGATACATCGCTACCGAGCGTGCGTGGGCTAAGTGCTTGGTGCGCCGATCTTGGCGTAGTTCTTCGACGCCGATCTTGTAAAAGCGCGCCACCTCGCGTTGGATCTGGTCCAGATCAAGCGGCCGATTTTGCGGCAGGATATCCTTCAGCACCTGTGCAGCAAAATCCTCCGTGATCGGCTGACCGGTGAGGCTGTGCATGGCCGAGATCTTGATTAACGCTCCTTCGAGCTCACGGACGTTGCGCTGAACGTGCCGAGCGATGAATTGGCACACTCGGTCTGGCAACGAGAATCCCTCCGCTTCGCCTTTTTTCTTGAGAATCGCGACGCGGGTTTCGAAATTGGGCTCCTGAATGTCGGTAATGAGCCCCATCGTAAATCGGGATCGGAGCCGTTCCTCCAATCCAGGGATCTCCGACGGCACGGTATCTGACGTTAATACGATGGCCCTGGAGCGCTCGTGAAGTGTGTTGAAGGTGTAGAAGAACTCCTTTTGGGTCTCTTCCCTCTTGCCAAGAAACTGTATGTCGTCGATGAGCAGGACGTCACATTCTTCCCGAAACTTGCGCCGGAACTCGGGCATCTTGTGGTCGCGTACGCTTTCGACGAACTCGTTCGTGAACTCCTCGGACGACAAATAGACGACTCTTGCTGCCGGACTGCTCTCGGTGATCTTGTTACCCACCGCGTGCAGCAAGTGGGTCTTGCCTAGACCGGTGCCGCCGTAGATGAACAGTGGGTTGTAGCAGCGACCGGGATTCTCGGCGACGGCGGCTGCGGCGGCCGCTGGAAGCTGGTTGGAATCGGCTACCACGTAGGTTGAAAAGGTGAAGCGCTCGTTGAGGCGGTTGAAGCGAACCGCTGGCTGGTTGACTGTAAGTGTGGGGCTTGACGCCAGCGCCGGCGGAGCGCTTTCGATGACCTCGTAAGTGATCTTGGCTGGCGCCCCGGCGACGCGGCTCAGCGTCTCCTCGATTAGGCTGCGGTAATGATCATCCACCCAGTCCCGAAAGAAGCGGTCCGGAACCGAGAGGACCAATGCGCTGTCGCGAAGCTCGAGCCCGCGCATTCGCGCGAGCCAACCGAGCGCATAGCTTTTCCCCTCGACCCGTATCCCATCCAGTGCCTTTTCCCAAATATTTTGCGCACTTAAAGAGGAATCAGACGGCAGGGCTACGGCTTCCAAGGATCGCCTCGAGCAAAGTTCTTTTCGTTTGAAAGGCCGTCTGCCTAGCAAAGCAGCTTCGCCCGATCAAGCGATTAGGACAAGTGTCCGAAAGAGAAAAGAGATCGAGCAACGAAGTCGCTGATGGGCAGGCGCGGCGTTCGCGCAAGCTAGTGGTCGGAAGGACGATACCCCCCAACGGTTGTGGTGGGTTGGAGCGGGTACTTTGCTAATAGTATTTGTCCTTTTGCAGTTGACTTTGCAGTGATGGGGGCGTTCGACGATCGAGCGCGCGGCGTTCGCGCCGGTTGACTTTGGGGTGAGCTTCGGGCTATTCGCGGCGCGCAGCCGAGCTTCGGCGGAGGCTCAACCAGGTGCCCAAGCGAACGTATCAACCATCGAAGCTGAGGCGAAATCGCACCCACGGGTTTCGACGCCGAAACTCTACCGGCGCGGGAAGAGCGGTGCTGAAGCGGCGGCGGAGAAAAGGGCGAAAGCGGCTGGCCGTCTCTGCCGCGAAGAAGTAGTGTTAGCCCAATGGCGCTCCGTGCGGGGACGGTCGCACCACCCAGGGGCGAGCGCTTCCCACGGTCCCAGCGCCTTCGAAGGAGAAAAGAATTTCTGCGCATCCAGCGCTCAGGGGTTAAGGTTTCGTCACACCCGCTCGTAGCCCTGGCGATGGAAAACCGATGGAACGTAACGCGGGTGGGCATCACCGTCTCGAGCAAGGTAGGCAATGCAGTCGCACGCAATCGAATACGGCGCCTTTTACGCGAAATCTTTCGGAGGCATCGCGCGCGGTTGCCTGGTGGAATCGACATCGTGCTGATTGCTTCGCCCAAGGCGGTCACGGCGGATTTTTCGCTGCTGCACGAGGCGTACTGCAGCTTGGCAAGCAAGCTCAAGGAGCTCTTCCGGTGAGCGTCATCGCGCGGTTGCTGGCGCTGCCCATCCGCCTCTATCAGGCGATCATCTCACCGCTTCTTCCATCCGCTTGCCGTTTTTATCCGTCCTGTTCGGCGTATGCGATCCAGGCGCTGGAGCAGCGCGGGGCGATCCGGGGGGCGTACCTCATTTGTCGGCGTCTTTTGCGCTGCCACAGTCTCAATCCCGGTGGCGTGGATCCGGTTCCACCAGCGTAGAGAGGCCAATCAGGATGGACTCGCAGAAGCGGATGCTGATCGCCCTGGGTCTCTCGTTTGCGCTGACGCTGGCGTACATGACGTTCTTCGCCTCGAAGGGTCCGCCCAGCCAGCCGGCTACGCCTCCCGCGGAGAAGACCGAGCAGGCGCCCGCCCCGACACCGACTCAGGCGCCGTCTGCTCCCGCGCCTGTGCCGAGCGGGCAGGTGCCAATGCGCGAGGTCGACCGCGACTTTTCAGTCGTCCATTACAGGATTGCCAGCCGCGGCGGAGGCTTGGCGGGTGCGGAGCTGCAGGGTCAAAAGATGCGCGAGCAAGTGCATCTGTCCTTTCGCGAAGGCCTGTCGCAGTTGTTCACCGGGAAGGAGCCCTTCCGCCCACAGGTGGACATGGCTATTCCTGTGCCGGGGCAGCCATTGCCTCTCGCCGTATCGATCTCGGGGAGCCAGCCGCTCTCCGAATTCCTTGACTACGACGTTGAAAGCACAGGCGACCGGCAGTTGCGCATGGTCGCCTCTCAGTCGGGCTGGGAAGTCTCCAAGGCGATCGAGTGGTCACCGGACGGGCTTAATTTTTCGTACTTGATCGCGGTGAAGAATGTGGGAAGCCAACCAGCCAGCGGCGAGTTGGGCGTCCACTACTTGCGGGCCATCAACCCGGCACTGGAGGAGAAGCCAAGCTTCTTCGGCGGGGTCGGTAACCTGTCCGCAGCGGAATGCCGGGTGGGAGAGGACTTGCGAAAGTCTCTCCCCGACGACAAGCCGCCTGCCGAGCACCGAGGCCCGATCAACTTCTTTGGCGTCGACCAACAATATTTCTTGGGTGCTCTTTTTCCTCTCGACGGCCCCCGGGACGGCCGCTGCACGACGACAGCTACTCCCACCGTGCGATCAGTGGTGGCTCACTTCCCCATCCAGGTGATGCCTGGACAAACCGTCGTCCAGCGCTTTGGCGCTTACGTTGGTCCCAAGGAAATCGACGCGTTGACGAGTGCGCCAGCTCACGTGCCCGGGGCGGCGGCATCAGCGGCGGCCCCCCATCTGGAAAAGACGGTCGATTTCGGCATCTGGGCGTTCATCTGCAACGTCCTGCTGTTCTTCCTCAAGTTCTTCTACCGAAATGTCGGCAATTGGGGTGTGGCGATCATCGGGCTCACCTTTGTGGTGAAGGTCGCGCTGATGCCATTGACCCACAAGGCGATGGTGAGCGGCGAGGCGATGAAGAAGCTTCAGCCGAAGATCGAGGAGATCCGCCGGAAATACGCGCAAGACAAGGAGCGGCAAAATTTAGAGACAATGAAGTTGTATCAGGAGGCGAAGGTCAACCCGCTAGGCGGCTGCCTCCCGATGTTGGTCCAGATGCCGGTATGGATTGCGCTATTCACCACGTTGCGCAACTCATACGAAATCTACGGCGAGCCGTTTATCCCTCCGATCTGGGTCGACCTCACTTACAAGGACCCGACCTATATTCTGCCGCTTCTTTTGTGTGTCACGATGATTGTTACACAGAAGCTTCAGCCGCAGATGATGGATGCAGCTCAGGCCCGAGTGATGACGTACGTGATGCCGGTGTTTTTCACCGCGATCATCCTCAACTACCCGGCCGGATTGAGCCTGTATATTTTCACCAACAATGTTCTCTCCATTGCCCAGCAGTATGGTTTGAAAAAGTATCTGGAGAAGCGGGGGGTCTCGCAAAAAATCGAGAGCAGGGAGCAGCCGAGGCGAGAGAGAAAAGAGAAGGATAGGAAAGAGAAGAAAGATGAACGCCAAAGATCCTCGCTCGACGGCCGACGCGCCTCCCGATAGCGCCAGCGCGCCGTCGGTGGACAAGCGCGCCTGGGCGGCGCGGGTGGTCGGCGAAATACTCGAGCACATG